>CACZTK010000001.1 GCA_902784095.1 uncultured Erysipelotrichaceae bacterium
AAATTGAGGCAATTTCATCTAAAGTAAATGAAATTAATCATGAAATAAAAATAGTTAATCGCTATCTTGATCGTCATAAAAATTATGAGGACTTTTGTAAAAGGTTAAATGAGTCTTTAGAGAATGAAGCAAAATTAAAATTAGAACGAAAGAAGAAAAAGGAAAGGAGTTTATAAAACAGGACAGAGCAAAATCTGTCCTGTTTTATAGTTCTAATCTTGATTTTTGGAAATGGATTTTAAGAGGATTTACAAAATTGTATAATTTTCTTTATTTATAGTTCTATTTTTAATTTTTAAAGGTCAATTTCAATTTCTTGGATACAATTATTAACTTATCTGTTGGTCTAGAAATTGCAACATAAAAAAGTTTTTTAGTTAATTCTTCTGGATTTACTACAACAACGGTGTCAAATTCAAGACCTTTTACTAATAATACTCTAGATACTAAATTTTTATATTTATATTTATTACTTAAAGAAGAATTGTTTCTAATCTCATCAATAATCTCATTTATATCTTTATTAGGATTTAATTTATATTCTCTTAAAACTTTTTTAAATTCATTCCAAAGTTCTTTTCTATATAATTTCATTTGTTGATTTTGCTCAATTTTTTCAATAATATTATAATAATAATTCTTATCTTGGAGTGCTTTTTTTGTTAGTTCAGCAATATCTTTATTTTTAGTTATACGATTGAAGTTGTAATTCTTATCTTTAACCTTTTTATATATTGTACCAAGTTCTTCACTAAATTTTGTAAAGCACAATTTAGCCATTTCATATATTGCTAATATTGTATTTGATTTAATGATACTAGCTATATCTCTTAAACTCTTGCATTCAATTTCTTCTTGACAGAAGTAACATCCTTTCATCATTTGTGAAAATTTATATGCTTGGTTTGGATACTGAAATAGTATAAGGTTTCCATTTTTATTTTTCAATAATTCAAAAGCTTTATGAATTAAACTGCTTCTTGCTTCATCATCAGTAATAACCTCAACACATGAAGGTAAATCATTCAGAAAAATTTCTTCGCTATTTATTAATTTTTTTCTTATTTGCATTATCCATTTTCCTAATTCTCTATTATGATTTTCCCATCTCCATGGAAAATCAAATGTTCCAGCATATTCAAAATCATTACATAAAGTGTTCCAATCTACTAAGTTATCTTTAAAATCAAATATTCCTTGTAATGGGTCTCCGAACAACTTGCAAGGTACTATTTTAGACAAACTTACAATAAAATTATGCTGAAGTTCTGTACAATCCTGATACTCATCAATTAATATTTGGCTATATGATGCTCTTAATATATTTTGAATAGTTTTATTTTTTAGTAAATTATCCATTCCTATATAGGTTGCATTGTAATCTTTTTTATCTATATTTTCCTTTTTTGATAATTTTGGATATGCATTTACATATTTATAACAAAATGAAGCGATTGTAGAAATATTACATTGATTCAATGGAATATTTTTTTTTATTAGTCTATCATGTATGCATTTTACACCAGCATTTGTGTGAGTTAAAATTAAATATTTTTTTGATTCTGATTTTGCTCCTACAATATCTGTTATTGTCTCTGTTTTACCACATCCAGCTGGTGCTATAAAATATACATTTCTCATATTCTTTATTTCGTTTATATCAAATTTCATTATAAGCCCACTCTCTTACTTTTTCTAATTTTTTTATAATATCTTTGTTCGAATCAAAAGAATCATAGTTTTCTCTTATGAAATCTCCTAGTAATTCTCCTCTGTCTACTCGTTTATACCATCCGCTATCTTTTGAGATTTTGCCTAGTTCCTTTCTAGATTTATCTTCACCTAAAGCAGATTCAATTTCATTATAATTTGTAGTATTTATAGAAATGGATTGATTAATCCACTGTTTGATTTTTTCTTCACTATTAATTTCTATTCCAATGTTAATAAGTTCCTGTATTTTTTCTTTTGGCGTATCTAAAAAGATTCTTTCTTCTGTAGAAACATTATCATTCCATTGTATTACTTTTATTCCTTTTTCACTAATTTCATTAGCCTTTATATTTGTTGCTTTGACATCTGAATCTATGAATACTAAAACATTATATCCCAATTGGTGTAATTCTTCTGCTCTTTTGCAAGATTTATCTCCACCGCGCCCCTCAACAGTTGATACACCATAATATTCTATATTTTTATCTTCTTTTTGCCACTTTTGGTTTAGACTTCTAATTAATCCAAATTCTGTTTTGCCTTCTGTTACTATTACTTTTTTAGATAATAATGCTTCAGGTACAGCTCTTATCACATCTTGTAGTTCATTTGGCACATTAGTACAAGTTGTTTTTCCTTGTGATGATCTACATATTACTATGTCATTAGCTTCAACTTCGATTACACTTATAGGTGAGTGACTAGTAAAAATTACTTGCCCATTTGCATTTTTCTCTTTAAGATTTTTTATGAGTTTTCTTAATCTATATGGTTCAAGTCCATATTCTATTTCATCAATTAAAACAATAGAATTTGGATTTAAACTATTTATATTTAAAGCAGATGACATAAGTCTTTTAGTCCCAGTCCCGTTTAATTGCAACGGAACATTACCATCATATATATTTATATTTGAATATCCAATTTCTGAATTTCTAAAATCAATTTTTGTATTGAATCCATTTTGTGGAGATATTGCATATTCTTCTGTAACTGTCGAAATATTATTTGCAATATTACTTAAAGTTGAATTACTTATATCTTTTACTGAATTATCAATTTCTCTATAAACATCTATAAGAGACTTATCTAATTCATCAAAACTATCTCCATATTTTTTTAATACAGAATTTCTGCCTAAATTAAAGTCTTTATAAAAATTTTCTCCAATTCTTCCCACACTTAATTTTGCCCTATCTTTTACAGATATTTTTTTACCTTCAGATCTATTGTTTATTACAAACCATTCCTGTTCATAATATTTGTTTATACTTAATCTTATTGTTAAAAAAGCCTCATTATCTGAATCAGGTTCATCATTATCTACTTCATTATCAACATCTTTCCTTAAATAAAGTCCAAAGTTTTCTTCCTTCAAAAATTCTTCTGGAAAATCTCCTATAGTAACTTCAATATTTATATTATTTTCAACATTACAATCATAAAAGTCATAGTCACTAACATTTATATTCCAATATGGATACAAAGCCCATTCAATTGCAACTAAAATCGTTGTTTTAGTAGAATCCCCTGGACCAATTAAACATACAAAATTTTTATTCAATTTCCAATTTAATTCTTTTATACCTCTAAAATTATTTATTTTTAGTCTTTTTATATACATTTTTTACCCACTTTCATTGAAAAATACTTATAACTATAATATATAATAACATATTTATATGTTTTTTTCTAGTATTAATGTTTTTAGCTATTATATTTTTTTCCATATAGTATATTTCATAAATTCACAAAGTAACTTATTGTCTGTGGATTTCTTCTTACTTTTTGTATACAATAAGTGACAAGAGGTAGAAATTTATGGATATTTGTAAAAATTTTGGGAATAATGTAAAAAAGTATAGAATTCAAGCCAATTTATCACAAGAGAAATTAGCTGAATTGGCAGGATTACATAGAACATATATTAGTGATGTTGAAAGAGGTTTAAGAAGCATATCATTAAATAATATTCAAAAAATTGCAGATTCCTTAAAAATAGATACCTATAAACTATTTATTTTTGAGGAGGATAATGATAATTAATGGGTAGTATATATAATGTTGAAGAAGTATATGAATTAATAGATGAATTAAAAGAAATTCAAGAGATTTTTTATAAAGAATATAATGTAAATGATATTTTTTCTAATTCCAAGTTTTATGAAATAATTATAGCTAATCAGTTGAATCATATTCCAATCCCTGGTCATTCAGGTTCAAGAGATGCTATAAATCCGAAAACAAATATTGAATATGAATATAAACACTTTAAAGAAACTAGCTCAAATCATAGTTGGACTTTTAATGATTTTACAATGTCTACTATGGAGCATTTACGACCATGCATTGTAATATTTGCTCATATTAATGATAGAGATTTTAAATATCCTGGTATTATGGACTGGTATTATGAAGTAGACGGAAATTTAATTGCAAATTATCTAGAAGACGCTACTCCAAAAATAAAAAATACAAGAAAAATGATAAATGTCTCTCCCAACCAACTTGAAAATATTGGATGTAAAAAAACATTTGTTAATGTATCAGATCACTTGGATTATGAAGGTAATTATAAAAAAATTTTATCACAAATTTCAGATGTTTCTGAAAGACTGGAAAAAGTAACTGGAATTGAAAAAATATTAACAAGTAATAAAATATGGGAATTACTTGTGGCCTTATTACTTAATCATAAAGTAAATGCTGAACAAGGTGGAAGGCTAGGCTCTTTTGATGCAAGTGATTCGGATGGAAATCATTTTGAATACAAGGTATATAAGACAAGAAACTGGAATTTCCAAGATATTTCTATAAATGTATTAAATAAATATTTAACAGATGACAAATCAATTATTTTAGCTGTTGTAGATAAATATAATATGGTCGTAAAAGAAATATATTCTATATCACCAGAAGATGCTGTAAATAGATTAAAAGAAAAATTGAATTATAAAATATGCAGTTTAAAAGGCAAAGGAAAAACAATTAGAAGATTACAAATTAGTTTAACATTTACTGATATCAAAAATATGAAATCATTTAAAAAATTATATTAATGAAAAAAGAGATAATAAAAATTATCTCTTTTTCCAAACACAATTCTTACTATCCCAGTCCAAAAACATTTCAAAAACATCTATAAAATCTTTGTATTTTTTTGCCAAAATATCTAAATAATTATTTTTTATAACGAATTCAAGAATACCATTATCATATAGTTCAGATGTTGATAATCCTGATAGGCTGTTCGTAAGCATACTATTTAGTTTAGTTTGTATATCTTTAAGTATATCGTTGATGCTTTTGTCTGTAACTTGCCAAGTATTATTATCAATTTTTTGAAAAATTAATAATGAATCTCCTGACATTGTTTTTTTAGGATCTATTATATTTTTTAGTGTGCGTTTCTTTTTAGCAATATGTATTGATGTCAAAAAATATAAATCTGTTTTACTTAATAGATTTATAAGTTTATTCCAAACTTCTAAATTTGAATCATGAAAATACATAAACATTAATGCATTATTTTTCATTATTCTGCTTATATTTTTAAAACTACTTTCCATAAGTTTCCAATAGTTTTCTTCGTTTTTATTTCTTGTTGTGGCATTACTTATAACAATTTCATCTTTGTAATTTATTTTTTTATTACTAAATGATTCATATAGTTGCATATATTCTGAATAAGCAACCTGCCCTAGGTATGGAGGATCTGTAATCACCAAATTTATTGAATTTGACGGAATTTCATCATTTGTAATATTTTGAACACCTTTTTTATATATTAAATAATTTGAAATATTTAACTCAGAAAAACTTTTTACACTATTGCCTAAGATATAATTGTCTTTTGCATATATAATAGCTTTTTCTATTTCTACTAATGCTTTTTTCATTAATGAAATTACGTTTCGCTCAACACAATCTTTTTTAGGAATCCACATTGGCCATTGTGAACTATATTTTTTATCAACAATTTTACTTTTATGTATAATTGAAATAAATGTATAATTTAAAAGATTCTTTAGATTTTGGTCACTTATTTTATATATTTCATTTTTTAATAATCCTAAAATGAAAAAATTTCTATTTGTAAACAGATCACTTATTTTTTCACCATTTTTGATAGCAATTCTTGAATTTTCAATCAATATGTTATCTTTTATATATTTACAATTCCTTGTTTGAATAAAATTATCAATATCCCTATTATTTGGAATCTTTTCTTGCAATTTAAATGAGCAACTACATTTGTAATATATTTTTTTAAGTTGAATATTTGGATCTCTATCAAAAATAACTTTATCAATAATTGCTACTTTTCCACATCTTGGACAAATTGTATAATAATACTTATTAAAATCATTAATTCTTGTTGAAAATAGTTTTAAATTATTTATTGTATCTTTTATATTATATTCTTTTAATAAAGTGGTACTTAATGTAATAGGTAAGTCATTTATTTCAATTCCTATACTTTTTCTTATACATCTTTTTGATTTAGATTCAATAATAGAAACTCCAGACCCCATAAATGGATCTAATATAATATCATCTGTTGTTGAAAAGTTTTTTATTATATAATCTGCTACGTTATAAGGCTTTTGCGACCAATATAACATTGTATTATATATTGGATTTCTATTTGTTGGAATAATATCCTTAAGATCTTTTTTAGCAGTTTCAATTTTTTTTAAAATACTGTAATCTAGACTAACCTTTTTTTGAAAATATCCTATAATTAAGTATTCATATACAGATTTTTTATTTGAATTTCTATTATTGGCATGTTTATAGTCCTTTTTATATACTTTTACTTTTTGATACTTTTTCTTAACAGCTTCTATCAAATCATTAATATTCATTGTGTATCTGTCAGACTTTTCATTTTGTAAATCAGTAGGATATGCATAACTTATTGCTAAATTAATTTTGTTG
>CACZTK010000002.1 GCA_902784095.1 uncultured Erysipelotrichaceae bacterium
AAAACACCTCCTTTCGGAAGTGTATTCTATCACTTTTTATTTGAACTGTCTTTTTTTATAATGTCTACTCTAAGGGGTGCAGTTCAATTTCAATTATCTTTTATCTTTATATAAGAACTTAATTATCAATATATTTATAATTAATATTATCAATAAAACTATAGTTTTTGATAACATCATATCTAATTCTAAAATACTTATAAAACAATTCATTAATAAAAATTCAAATACTAAAGAAATTAGATTAGTAATTATAAACCTCTTACTATCATACTTAATATCCATAATTAAACTTAAAATTACACCTATAAATATAGTTAATACATAAGAAATAAGTATATCATTAGAAAGTTCTAAATTATTTTTAAGTAAATAGAATATTAATAGATTAATTACTGATAAAAGTATACCTCTATATCCATAACTAGTATTCTTTCTATACTTATTATACCAACTAATATTATTTTCTTCTTCTATATATTCTTCTACTTTCTTTGTAAAATTTCTTGTATTACTAACAAATTTATTAGGTTTAAACTTCTTAATTTCTTTTAATATATCACCAAGCTTATTAAAATCAGATAATTCTAATATATACCCTTTATCTACAAACTCATTTATTATTTGTTTTTGATGATCATTAGTATGCTCCTTATAATACTTTAATCTAGCGGCGGCAATTACTTTTTTATTATTTTTAATTCCCATTAGAATAGAACCTACTCCACCATGAGTAATTAAAATATTACATTCTTTTACAAGTTCTTCTAATTTTTCATTTGGAATCAAATCAAATATTTCCATGTTCTTAGATTTATATTTAGTAAAACCTGCTTGAACAATTACTTTTTCTTTTATATTTTTATTTTCTATTTCTCTATCTATAGCCTTTAATAATCTTGTAAAATCTTTATCTTGTGTTCCTAATGTAACTAAAATCAATATATCCATCCCCCATCTACAGCTTTAGGATAGTTTTCTTTCATACTTTCCCATTGAACAATAAATCTATCAGAAACTGGATACAAAAGCCTACCTGTAACTGTTTTAGTTGAAATATTAGCAAATGTCTCAATATAGATACACTTACTACCAAATATTTTACCTAATAAAAACATAGGTCCAGCAGTATGAGTACCTGTTGTGATAATATAATCTGGATGAACTTTTAAATATATAAATAAACTTTTAAAACAATTATATAGTAATTTAAATGGATAAATTAACAATTGATAATCCTTAGTACCATATACTAAATAACTAACTCTATTTTCATATTTTTCTTTTAACCAAAGATTAGATTTAGTCTTTTCTGTTACTATATAATAATCATATTTCTTAAACATATCTTTTAATTGTAACAATTCAGATAAATGTCCACCAGTAGATGATATAAACATTACCTTTTTCATGCTAATCACTTTCCTTCTATTAGATTATACCAATCTTTAACAACTTCTTCTCCACTATATCTTCTAATGCTCTTTCTACCTTCCATACCTATAGCTTTTCTAGTTTCTCTATCTTCCATTAAATCTTCTACTTTTTTAATAAATGCTTCACTATTACGATTATTAATTAAATAACCATTTCTTCCACTATCAATTAATTCTCTAGCTCCCTCTGCTGATGAAAATGCAATACATGGAAGTCCATGACTCATAGCTTCTATTAAAACTATTCCAAAACTTTCCGTATATGATGTCATCAAGTATATTGATGATGATTGTAACATTTTATCTATGTAGTCTTTCTTCTGAAAGCCATGTAATGTTACTTTACCTTCTAAATCATGACTTTTAATATATTTATCTAATTTTTCTTTTTCTACTCCATCACCAATAATATCTAATACCCAATCTGGATGATTTTTAACTAGTTGGTTATAAATATTAAGCAAGTCTAAATAACCTTTTTCTGGTGATAATCTACCAACAGATATTAATCTTTTTTCTTGTAATGTAGAACACTTAGGTGGAAGTTCATCCACAATATTTGGTATAAATTTACACTTACATTTAGATTTTCTAAGTTCCTTACTATAGAATTCTTCTAAGTTTTTAGAAACTAAAACTAAATAATCTAATTTAGAAGTTGCTCTAATAATTTCTTTAGCGTATTTTAAATCATCATGATAATGATTATGTTCCCATCCTATTCTTACTTTATCTTTGGAACCATATTCACCTAACCAATCATCAAATATATCACGAGTAGATATTATAATATCACTATCTGTATGAGTAATATATTTTATCATTGTCTTTCTTCTTAATCTTAAGATATTAGCTCCCTTTAATAATTCTTTAAATATTTTAAAAGGATTTTTACTTTTCTTTGCTTCTCTTAATTCTTTGTGATTAGGTTTAACATCTGTTAAATATTTTACTTTTACCTTTTTGTTTAATTCAAATACTGGCTCATCATAAAGTTTATAAGTACAAGCTATTTCTACTTTATATTTAGATGACAAAAGATTAGCCAAAGCTGAAACAGACTTTTCTATTCCTCCATAACCTAAATGTAATGATAAAATTGATACTTTTTTCATAAGTTTCACCTACTAATATTATACAACACAATAATTTAAATAGGAAACAAAAAGAAGTGTAGTTGACATTACCTACCACTTCTTAATACTTCAACACTAACATTACGATCAACTCCACCTCTTCCTTCAGAGTCATTTGTTAATATATCAATAATAAATTTTCTTCCATCTCCAATATCTCCACCACGATCAAGTACTATTGCTAGAGCGCTTGCTCCAAGTGATGTATTATTTATTCTAACTATTGAATATAATGGAATTTCCCTTCCAGCAGCGATTATTCTAACATCTCCATATGTAGAATCATTATAAAAAAGTCTACCATCACCAACATTTAACCCGCTAGATGTATAACCTCCACATCCATAACAATTAGCTGTGTAATAACTAGCACTACCACTATATGTTGCAATTGCTTGAACAGTTTTTTTCTCTTCCTTTATAACTGGAATGCTATCCTCTTTTTTTACTTCTTCTTTTTCTTCTTTTTGTTCCTTCTTTTCTTCTTTTTTTGTATTATCTCTAATATCAGGAATTTCTAATTCTTCTATTTTTTCTTTTTCTTCTTTTTCCTTATTTGTATCTAATTCAGTCTTAACATCTTCTGTTTTAAGGACTTGTTTAATAATATCTGTATTAATATTTTTTGTATCTATACTAGAATTTATAACACTACTATCAATATTACCTGTTAGTAAAATACCAGGTATAGAAAATACTAATATCCAATTAATAGTAGTTAAAATTAATCCTTTTTTCATAAAAATCTCCTTGTATTTAATATATTAACACATTTACGTAAAATTTACAAATACTTTACAAAATGTAAAAATATATTTTACAATTATTTACTATTAAAATAAAAAAGTCATTATCTTCTGACTTTTTCACATGAATAATCTGAAGCAATCATTTTTGATTCTACTGAGTTTATATCATCTTTATACTTAAACTGTGGATATACTCCTCCTGCTTCACTATATGCTGGGCCTATTTCTTCAACGTTTAAATTAGCATATTCAAAACTCTGTTTAACAGTAACAACACCATTATTATTTGAACATATAACTGATACACCATTATAACTAGATACTTCATCTTTTAAGGTTTTACAATCATTATATAATTTTTCTAATTCTTCTTTATCTTTTATCTTATCTCCTGTTGAAGTAGTTACATAAGTTAAACTTGTAATACCCTTATTTTCAAAGTTAAATGTTGTATCTATTCTAATATCTAAATTATCAGTAGTTTTACTATTATTACATGTTAATCTTCCATTTGTTATCTCTGCAGTTTCTTTTTCAAGTTTCTTTTGATTAATATATTCAGTTATATCTCCTAAGAAATAAACAAATGCAAATAAAGCACCAAATAACAAGAATGTCATAATTTTTGCAAAAGTACTAGGTCCACCACTTTTTGCTTCTGATAAAGCAGCTTCTTGAGCCTTTTTTGCTTCTTCTTGTTCTTTTTGTTTAGCTTCATCAATTTCTTTTGAAATAACTCCTTGTTGAGCAACTATATTTTGATTTTCTTGAGATAATTGACTACTCAATTTATCTGTTTCTACACTCTCTATATTTGCTTGCTCTGGAGTTGGATTACTATTTACTACTTCTTGTTGTGTACTTGGTACTGCTTGTTCTGTTGTTGTTTCCACGTTTTGAACTGGTTCTTGTGTTTGTTCTACGACCTCTTTTTGATCTTCATTCATATTATTCATCTCCCTTTTTATTCTATCTTAAAGAATTTATTCTTTCTTCAAAATCTTCACTATTTATAATATAACTACCTGATACAAGTATATCACAATTCTTACAATACTCTTTAGTATTTAGTTTAATACCACCATCTACACTTATTTTAGCACTACTATTATATTCAGTAATTAAATCTCTAAGTTCATTTATTTTAGTTTCTGATTCTTTAATAAATTCTTGTCCTCCCATACCCGGTTCAACAGACATAACTAATACTAAATCTAATAGTGGTAAATAAGGAATTATTTCCTTAACTGGTGTATCTGGTTTTAAAGATAGACCACACTTTATACCATAATCTTTAATTTTTCTTAAATATTTTTCAATATCTCCTAATATTTCAGTATGAATAGTAATATATTCAGTATTTAAAGTAGCATAATCATCAATATATTTATCTGGATTACTAACCATTAAATGTACATCCAATCTCTTAGAAGTATACTTACTAATATGTCTCATTTCAGAAAAAGGCATTGTTTTATTAGAAACAAATTTTCCATCCATTATATCTACATGAATATAATCAGTAGAAGTATCATTTAATTTTACTAAATCTTTTGGAATATTTTTACTACTCAAAAATGATGTAGAAATAAGCATAATATCACATTCTTTCAATAAATTTTAGATAGTTTTCATATCTACTCTCAATAATATTATTATCCTTTACTGCTTCTTTTACCTTACATTCTGATTCATTTGTATGCATACAATCTTTATAAATACAAGGAAACTCTTTAAAATCAATAAAAGCATCTCTTATTTGTTCATTACTAAAACCATAAAAATCAAGAGCAGAAAATCCAGGAGTATCTAAAACTTTACCATCATACATTTCAAATAATTCTACTACTCTAGTTGTATGTCTACCACGCCCTAATGCATTTGAAACTTCTCCTGTTTCTAGATTAAGATTTATATTTAACTTATTTAAAAGAGTTGATTTTCCAGCACCTGTTTGGCCTGTAAATACACTAGTTTTATTTTTTAATAAACTCTTAATCTTATCTAATTCAGTATTATATATAACTTTATAGCCTATATTCTTATAGTAATCTAAATACTTATCAATATCTTTTAATTCTTCATCACTTAATAAATCTCTTTTAGTAATACATATAATAGGTTCTACATTATTAAGTTCCATTAATACTATTAATTTATCTAATAAATTTAAAGAGAAATCAGGAAGACGCAAACTAGTAATTATAAATGCTTGATCAATATTAGCAACACTAGGTCTTTGAAAATCATTTTTTCTAGGCTTTATTTCATCTATTACTTTTTTATCTTTATCAAAGATTACATAATCTCCAACTTTTGGAGTAATCTTATTATGCCTAAATTTTCCTCGACATTTACAGTCATAATTTTCATCTTTATAACTAACTCTGTGTAAATCACTTACAATTTTTACAATTTGTCCTTCCATATTTCTCCTTTATTTATTCTGTAGTCTTTTCATCATCTGTTTTTTTGTCATCTGTTGTTGTTTTGTTATCATCATCTGTTGTTGTTTTCTTTTCTTCTTTTTTCTTCTCAACTGGTTTCTTTGCTACTTCTATAGTTAAAGTTGTTTCTTTTACTATTTCAGTACCTGCAACACGTGATTGAGAAATAACTTTACCTTCAGCATATTGATCAGTTTCTACATAATTTACTTTTAATTCTAAATTATATTTTTTACAGAATGCTACTACATCATCATAACTATAACCTGAAGCTACCATATCTGGGAACTTATCAATTAAATTAGGAATATATAATGTAATTGCATCTCCTTCTTTTACTTTTGTTTTTGGTTTTATAGATTGTTCAATAATTTCTTGATCATCATATTCACTATTTTCTACATCTTTCTTTTCAATAGTTACAGCCAATTTATATTTAGTTTCTAGAATTGTTTGAATTTCTATATAGTTTTTACCTGTATAATCTTCTAAGACAAAAGTCTTATCTCCACTTGATTTATAAATAGTTATTCTGCTACCTTTTTTAACAGTTTCACCTTTAGGAGGATCAGTTTTAACTACATGTCCTTTTTTAATATCATTACTATCTACTGTTTCTATTTTAGTTCTTACAATTAAACCTAATTTTTCTAATTTAGTAGTTGCTTTACTAACTGTTAATTCACTAACATCTGGAACTTTTACTTCTCTGGTCTTAGTAAGTTTTGGTA
Source organism: uncultured Erysipelotrichaceae bacterium (assembly GCA_902784095.1). Taxonomy (GTDB): domain Bacteria; phylum Bacillota_I; class Bacilli_A; order RF39; family UBA660; genus UMGS995. Next base: position 6,500 of record CACZTK010000002.1, read on the forward strand.
CTAAGAATACTACTGATAATAATGCAACTAAAAGTACTCCAAAAATACTTGCTAGAATGATTATTATTTTTTTATTCTTTTTATCTATATTATCTTCTGGATCAATTTTTTCAATTATTTCACCAGTATCAGACTTTTCTTGTTCTTCTTTTTCTTCTTCAGCTTCTAATTCTTCTAGTTTTTTTAATCTCTTTGTATTTTCTGTTTCATGTTCTGGATATTTATATACAAGAGGTTCTTCATTTATTCTATCATCATCAAGTGCTGTTAATAAATCATCATGCATACTTCTTGCATCTTCATATCTATTTTTAGGATTCTTTGCTGTTGCTTTTAAAATAATATTTTCAATACTTTGAGGAATACTATCATGTTCTTCTCTAATATTAGGAAGTGGATCTCTCATATGTTTTAAAGCAATTTCTACAGCATTATCTCCTTTAAATGGTAGTTTTCCAGTTAATAATTCATAGAAGATTATTCCCATAGAATAAATATCACTCTTAGTTGTTGATCCTTTACCAGCAGCTTGTTCAGGTGGTAGGTAATGTACACTACCCATAACAGAATTTGTCTGAGTAAGTTGTGTAGAATTAAGTGCCATAGCAATACCAAAATCTGTTATTTTGATTTGTCCATCATCTTGAATCATAATATTTTGTGGTTTTAAGTCTCTATGAATGATATAAGAATCATGCGCATGAGCCATACCATCAGTAAGTTGAAGCATTATATCAATTGCTTCTGATAGAGTAAGATTTCCTCTTCTTTTTAATAATTGTTTTAAAGTTTTTCCATCGACAAATTCCATAACGATGTAATAAAGGCCATTATCTTCACCAACATCATACATTTCTACAATATTTGGATGTGACAGAGATGAAGCCGATAATGCTTCTCTTTGAAAACGTCTTACAAACTTTTCATCGTTAGATAAATCTCCTCTAAGTACCTTAATAGCCACATTACGATCAAGTATTTCATCATAACCAAGATAAACATTAGCCATTCCACCTTCGCCAATGCTTTTGATTATCTCATAACGATCATTTATTTTTTGCCCCTTTGTAATCATCTATACTTCACCTTCCATATCACGAATCAAATATGCAACTGAAATATTATCAGTACCGCCTCTATTATTAGCTTTTTGAATTAATCTAGAAACTTTTTCTTCAATAGTCATATCTTCTAATAATACTTTTTCAATTTGATCTTTATCTAACATATTAGTAAGACCATCACTTGAAAGTAGTATTTCTGAAACACTCATATCACAATCGAAAATATCAACATCTACTTTTAATGATGCCCCTAAAGCTTTCATCAAAACATTTTTCTTTGGATGAACACTAGCTTCTTCTTTTGTAAGTTCACCCGCAGAAACTAATAAATTTACTAAAGTATGATCATATGTTACTTTATGAAGTTTATCTTCTTTCATTACAAATCCTGAAGAATCTCCTATATTACCAAATAAAATATATTCTTTAGTAATAATTGCCATTACTAAAGTTGTCCCCATTCCTTTACTCTCAGGATGAGTTTTCTCATGTTGAAAAATTAATGAGTTAATTTCATTAACACAATCTCTTATCCAATTAACTGCATCAATTTTACTCATATTTAAAAATGTTTCCTTAAAATGTTTACCTAAATGTGATATTGCGATAGATGAGGCAACCTCTCCTGCAGAGTGTCCTCCCATTCCATCAGCAATTGCCATTAAGTATTCTCCTGCTTCATTTTTTGTTATTATTACACTATCTTCGTTATGGTCTCTTACTTTACCTGCATCAGTTAAATAAAATGATTCCATTAACATTCCTCCTTACTTCGTAGCTGTCCACATGCTGCGCTTATGTTCCCACCAAACTCACGTCTGATTGTAACATTAATCTTATTCTTTTTCAGTATATCATAAAACCTCATAATTTGTATAGTTTTACTGCGATTAAATTGAATATTTTCTGTAGTATTATATGGAATTAAATTAACATAAGCATTCATTCCACTTATAAGCTTAGAAAGTTCTAATGCACAAGCTTCTGTATCATTAACACCATCTAATAATATATATTCAAAAGTAAGCCTCCTATTTGTCTTTTCAGTATACTTTTTTAATACCTTAATTAATTCTTTCAAAGGATAAGCTTTATTAATCGGCATCAATCTACTCCTTAACTCATCATTAGGTGCATGAAGTGAAATAGCAAGATTAACTTGTAATGGAAAATTCATAAATTCTTCTATCTTTGGAATAATACCACATGTTGATACAGTAATATGTCTACTACCTATTTCTAATGCTTTAGGATCATTAATAATTTTTAAAAATCTAATAATATTATCATAATTATCAAATGGTTCCCCAATTCCCATAATAACTACATGCGAAATACGTGATTTTATATCCTCTTCTACTTGCATTATCTGTAATACCATTTCAGAAGTTTCTAAGTTTCTAACTTTTTTTCTTCTTCCACTCTCACAGAATTTACACCCCATATTACATCCAACTTGTGATGATATACAAATACTATTACCATAATCATGTCTCATTAATACCGCTTCAATATGTTCACCATCACTAAGTTTAAATAAATATTTATTAACATCAACATCTCTTTCTACTAAAACTAATTCTAATTTTTTAATAGAAAAATCTTCATTTAGCATAGAAATAGTCTCTTTCTTTAAGTTAGTCATTGCTTCAAACGAAGAAACACGTTTTTTATATAACCATTCATATACTTGTTCTGCTCTAAACTTTTTATCATTATTATTAATAAAATACTCTTTTAGTGATTCTAAATCTAAATTATATATACTTTCCATAACTTCACCTACTACACATATTATACTATTTTTAAGAAAAAAAAGAAATAGTCGTAATAATAACTATTCTTTAATAACTTTATCTATTTTTCCATAATCAGAATATTCCATAGTCATAATTAAACTATTAGAAGATATTTTCTTATAATTAAAGTATGAAGAAAAATTATATTCTATTTTAATAAGTTCATTATGCTTATCTGTATATATTTTAATATGATTAGGTATATCATCTAAATCAACTACTGCTCCATCTAATTCTTTCATTAGTGTTGTTGTTGATATTTGATATGTATAAATAAGTGTTCTATCAGCATTAATTGTTTTTGACATATAAGTAGATTTTTCTATAAGTTTCTTTAAAGTATCAATACTTCTAAAAGTAATTATTTCATAAGGATCATTAACATTTTCCCAACTAATTCCATTAAATTTTGAAAATACATTATTTTCTTGATAGTATTTTTCTGTTACTAAATTATTAGTCTTAGTAAATAATTCTTTATTATTACTTTTATCTCCTTCATAAATAGTTTCATTATTATCTATATTAACACCATATTTAAAATGATAATTACCATCATTTAATTTTTCAGCATCAAAATAACTAATCATATAGTTATTATTAATGTGGTTAATAGCTGCATTATTATGTCTTAGTGAAATAATTATAAATGCAAAAAAGATGAAATAAATAGCAAGAAAAAGCCACGCTCTATGTTGAGAGTTTTCTTTTAAATCATTTACTAGACTTTTTGTTTTATTTTCCTTTTTATTCATATATTTCACCTATTTTAAAATCTTTCCAATTAATTCATCTTTATTAACACCATTTAAATAATCTCTAACTAACATCCTCTTTTTACCAAATGGTTTAACCTCTGTTAAAATTATTTCCCCAGTTTTTGTGGAAACTCCTATTCCATCTTTATAAATATTTACTATTTTTCCACAATTCTCATATTCTTTTTTAATTCCTATTCTTGAACTATATACTTTTAATTCTTCACCATCTAAGATTGTAAATGCTGATGGCACTGGACTAAGTCCTCTGATCAAATTAAATACTTCTATTGCACTTTTATTAAAATCTATATGTTCTTCTTCTCGTTTTATATTATAAGCATAAGTAACTTCATTAATATCTTGTGGAATTCTTTCATTTGTACCTTCAAATATACTAGGTAATGTTTTTAGAAGTAAATATTTTCCCATTAAACTAAGTCTATCATGTAATCTTTCCAAATTATCTTCCTCTTTAATAATTGTCTTTTCTTGAGAAATAATATCCCCACTATCCATAGCAACATCCATATACATTATTGTAATTCCTGTTTCAGAATAACCATCTATAATTGCTTTATGAATAGGTGCTCCTCCTCTTAGTTTTGGAAGTAATGAAGCATGTACATTTATACAACCATAACGAGGAAAATCAAGTAATTCTTTAGGAATAATTTGTCCATATGCACAAGTAACTATTATATCTGGATTACTATCTATTATTTTTTGATATTCTATTTTAATTTTTTCTGGTTGATAAACTTCAATACCATATTCTAAAGCTTTTCTCTTAACAGGTGTTGGTGTTAAAATTTGTTTTCTACCAACTTTTTTATCTGGTTGGCTAACAACCAATACAACCTCATAGTTATCTATTAATCCTTCTAATATAGGAACTGCAAAATCTGGTGTTCCCATAAAAACTACTCTTTTCATTTTCATCATCCTAACATAATAAAGTATACAAGTAAACCAATCTCTACTAGCATTAATCCAATAAGTGCCATAATACTAGAACTTCCATAATTATTTGCAAACTCCGTAACTTTTTGATCTTGACTCTTCTTCTTATCATCAGAATTAATTTTATACTCTAGTTCATCTAAACTAGGTAGATAAATAATTTCAATATCACTTGATGCTATATCTTTATCAACAAATCTTTGATTATCACCCATACTTAGTATCTTAGTAACAGCAGATACTAAATCATCATTAATACCATCGTCTATAATTTTATTAATATCATCAAGATAATTACTACGGAATACACTTCTTTTAATAAGGGCAACTACAGGATATGAATTATTAATATCAAACAAATCCCATTCTTTATCAAAAATACTAATAACTTTATAAGAATCACTATTAAACATATCTACTTTTCTAATATAGTGAACTAAATTTTTTCTAGATAATTTATAATTTTTCATAAAGAAACTATTTAAAACACACTTATCTTTTTTATCTACTAATCCTAAAGCTAACTCCTTCAAAAAATTTGGAGAATTATATGCATAAAAAGCTCCCATAAAAATAGAATCAGTTAAAACAAGTCTATTCATATTTTCTAATTCTTTGGAAAATACATTACTAGTCTTATATTTTTCAAATACTAATTCTATTTCTTTCAAAGATTCTAATTCATAATTATAATTACTAGAACGTAGACCATTAGTTTTAACATCATCTATAAATATAGATGGAAAACTATGAAAATAATAACCATCTACTATATAATTATTATATATAGTCTCAATAATATTTTTCTTGTCTTCACAAGTCTTTATTTCTTTTATTTTTAGTTTTAACTTAGTATAATTAATAATTAATTTATTAATACCTATTTTTATATCATTATGATTACTTACTTTTCTTAAAAGTAATTGAACTTCAGTTAAGTATTCATCAAACCAAGTCAAATCTTTTACGATAATAACATACTTAAAGATTGCATCAATACCTATTAAAATTGCATAGTAACTACTATCTATAAGTTCATTACCAATCGATACAGGTATATTCTTATTTTGATATACTTCATTTTTTGATATATCTTTAAAAAACTTGATTACTTTTTCATTTTTAAAGACATCACTAAACATGATATCACCACCCTTTTTAACTTCCAAGTGCTACAAAAACATAATATAATACGCCTAAAAATGATACCAATCCTAAAGCAAGTAAAATCATTTTTACAAGTGGATTATTTCTATCATATAATACTTCCTTACTGTCACTTTCTTTTACATAAATATGATCTGAATATTCACTATGTGGTTCATTACTATTTACTACATCATTTTTTCCACTGTTATTGTTAATAAACTTACTCATAAAAAGCACCTCGCATTCTAATTAATTATATAATATTTTTATTTATATGTAAACATTAGAAATGATTAGGATTAAAATCTATATCAACAGTTATTTTATCATTATCCCTATAATGATTTATTATTTTTTCTAATGTTTCTATCAATAAATCTTCTTTTTTATATTTTAAAATTATACCAAATCTAAAAGTATCTTTTATTCTAATAATTGCACAAGGACTAGGTCCTAAAATTATAGTACTTTTTAAGTTTCTTTCTAATGCTTTTTTAATTTTATTTGACTCAGTTGAAACAATCTTATAATCCTTACCACTAATTCTTAAATAGCACAAATAGTAATATGGTGGATACTTAAGTTGTTTTCTAATATCCATTTCTTTTAAATAAAAATTCTTATAATCATGTTTCTTTGCTAATTCTATAGCATAATGATCTTTATTAAAGGTTTGAATTAAAACTCTTCCTTGCTTTTTACTTCTTCCACTTCTTCCTGATACCTGATTAAGTAATGCGAAAGTATTCTCACTACTCCTAAAATCAGGAATACTTAATGACGTATCAGCATTAATAACACCTACTAAAGTAACAAGTGGAAAATCAAGTCCTTTAGCGACCATTTGAGTACCTAATAATACATCATATTCATGATTTTTAAATGCATCTATCATTTTTTTATGCATTCCTTTACGACTAGTTGTATCTATATCCATTCTAATTACTCTAGCATTAGGTACATATTTTGAAAGTTCTTCTTCAATTTTTTCAGTACCAACTCCAAGAGTAGATAATGCTTCTTCCTTACAACTTGGACAAACTTTTGGAAGTGATGTTCCATATCCACAATAATGACATCTCAAAGTATTAGAAGTTTTATGATAAGTTAAACTTATCTCACAATGAGGACATTTAATAGTATCCCCACAGTTTTTGCAACTAACAAAAGAAGAATAACCTCTTCTATTTAGTAAAAGTATCACTTGTTCATTATTAGCAATAGTTTCATTTATAGAATCTAATAATTTTTTAGAAAAGTGTCCTTTACTATACTTTATTTCATTATTCATATCAATTATTTCTACTTCAGGTAAAGAATTACCATTTACCCTATTAGGTAACTCTAATAACTTATAAACACCCTTACAAGCTCTTGCATATGTATCTAATAGTGGTGTTGCACTACCCATTAAAACTGGACAATTATGATTATTACCACGTATAATAGCAATCCTTTTAGCATCATATCTAGGATTATTATCTTGTTTATAAGAATCACTATGTTCTTCATCTATAATTATTATTCCAATATTAGAAAGAGGCGCAAAAATAGCACTTCTAGCGCCAATTACAATAGAAACTTCACCTCTATATATCCTTCTATATTCATCATATTTTTCACCTTCAGATAATGCTGAGTGAAGTGCCGCAATTTTCTTACCAAAAACCTGTTCAAAACGCGCAACCATTTGAGGAGTTAATGATATTTCTGGAACTAAAATAATTGCAGTTTTTCCAAGTGAAATAACTTTTTCAATTAATTTTATATAAACTTCTGTTTTACCACTACCAGTAACACCATGTAATAAATATGTATCATATTTAGATAGATTAACACTATCTACTATGTTTTGTTGCTCTAAAGTTAATGTTTTAACATCACTTGTTTTATCATGATAAGACATTCTATAATGTTCTTTTTTCTCTTCAATTAAAACATTTTTACTTAATAATGTTTTCAAACTACTAGAAGATATATCTAGTATTTCTTTTCTAGGTACTAATTCTCTATTCTTAAATAATTCTATTATTTGTTCTTGTTTATCATTTAATTTTATATTATCAATAAAATTAAGTTTATAATAGATATCATATTTTTTAGAAACACTAGCGCTATTTTTAGCTTTCAAGGCTTTAGGTAACATTACTTGATAACAAGATATTAATAATGATAATGTTTCTTTTTTCATACTTTTACCAAGTTCAAGTAATTCCTCATTCAAAATAATTTCTTTATCTACTATGCCTATTATTTCTTTTAAATCACTAAGTTCACTTTTATTCTTTATCTCTAAAACAAATCCTTCTAAAACTTGTCTTCCAAAAGGAACTTCTACTCTAATACCAATCTTTATATCTTTTTCTAAATAAGCAGGAACTTTATAATCAAATATTTTATCTAGTTTTTTATTTGCAAGTTCCACTAATACTCCAATAATCATAAAATTCCTCCCCTATATCTATTTTATTTCTTTTAATTTCTTATTCTTAAATACATATGTAATCTTATTTAAATCATCTTCATAATCAATTAAATTACTATCTTCTTCATAAGAATCTATTTCTTCACCATTATTATATAATGTATTATCCTTTACAACTCCTTCTATCACAGTTATAGAAACCTCATCATTCTTAACTTTAATATCTGTTATTTCTCTTATAATATTTATTTCTTCTTTTTCTAATAATTTATCAGTAATATAAGTTTTCATCCTAGAAATATATCTAATATTACAATCATTATATTTAAAACTACTAGACTTATACTCACTATCAAACATCTTACTATATTCATTTTTAATTAAATCTTCGTCTATTATATTATAATCATCTTCTACAGTAATCTTTTTAAAATTTAAATTATTTAAAACTAAATATAACTTTAATTCATCAGTTAATTTTCCATCATAATAATCTTTAATATAATCAGATTCTTCTGATATCTTAATAGAATCTAAATAACTTGAATATTTTTTCTTTAATTCATCTAAACTAAGTTCTTTTTCTACTACTTGTTCTTTAACTTGTTTTTTATCACTATTAACAATTTTAATATTATTAAAATAATCAAGTGTATATAAAATATGTAATAAATATATAATAACTACTATTAAAAATAATATAATTACATTTCTAATAAATATTTTTCTATTCTTATATCTTATAATCTTTTTATTTGCTTTTTCTATTTCATCACTAAAATACTTTTTAACCTGTTTATCAATATAATCATTAACCTCGTTCTTATTAATCTCTACTACTTCTTTAACTTTTGCCATATACCTAAACCCTCCTATAACTTATAATAATTATAACTCATTTTATATTTTTATAAAAGAAAAAATGCTTAAAGTAAATTCCTTTAAATAGTAAATTCGAACAAGATTAGAATTAACTTTTTTATTTTTAACAAAAAAAGAAGGTATTATCTACCTCCTACTTATATTATTAAACACTTTTATATAAATTAAGTAATTCTTCTAATTTTGGTTGAATATTTTCTTCAGGTTCTTCTACTGTTTCAATTATTTGATTTCTTTCTTCTTCTTTTTCTTCATGCTTAATAATTAAAGGTTCTTCTTTTACATCTGTCTTTAATATTTGAAGCATTCTTTTGTAATCTTCCAAAGTAAACATAGAATCATACTCTTTTTCTAGTTCTTCTTTTTCTGTCTTATAAAAATCTAATAATCCATCTTTAACATAAACACCTTTTTCTCTAGGAATCCCAAATGTACCATAAACTTCTTTTGGAACATCTACTGATAGATAATTATCAGGTAATTTTTTCTTATATCTAATAATTCGTCTAACAGGGACTCTAACCTTTTGATGTTTCTTTTGATTATTTCTAATTATTTTATAAACTATCATAAAGATAATCCAAACAATAAATATTGTACTTGATAATCCTATTAAACCAGCAACATCATTATTTTTATATACTGCTGCTTGATCAAAAACATCTATTTTATTAGAATTAATTAATCCTAGTATAAGTACTAATATATAATGAATTAAACAATATATAAATGTATTAATAACTTTTAATAATTTATCTTCTTTAAAATTAAATATTGTCTTTAAAAGAATTATATTAGTTAAGATAATAGCCGCTAGATAGATGGCTAAGTTTGGAAAATAAAATCCTATAAAGAAATTATTCATCATATAATCATACATCGTAGATAGTGATGAATGATAAATTGCTAGAATTGTTCCTATTAATACAATATAAATATATTTATATAGTTTTATACTATTCTTAGCATTCTTTTTATTTGTAGTTAAAAATAGAAAAGCCATAAAACCTAATATCAATACAGATATCAAACTTATTCCTGAAGATTTTGATACATCTACAAGAATTTTAAATTTTTCAGATAATGATAATTGTACCATAATCTTCATTCCCCCTATTCTACTTTTTCTAATTCTCCTATATAAATAGTTTGTGTTTTACTATCAAAATTTGTACATGTTACTAATGTTATTGTTGTTTTTCTTGAATTTCTATATATTGAAATTGTTCCTACTTTAGGTGCTTTATAAATATTTACAAATTTATATGTATAGGTTTTTCCTTGAAACTTAACAATTGCCTTATCACCAACTGATAATTTATATAAATCATTAAAGAATGAATTCCAAGCATCACCTGAATGTCCTGCGATAATTAAATTACCTTTTTCAACATTTGGATAACTAGCTTCTTTTACAAGTAGTAAATTTTTATCAACATCATTATATTTAGATTCTTTAGGATAAAAACCTTTATTAAAACCAATCTTTGGTAATTCTAAATATCCAACATATTGATCAGGATCATAAACTGCATTTTTATCTGCCTTTTCTTTAATGAGATTTTCATCATCATTTACTTCTAAACTTTCTCCTGTACTATTAAAAACATTATTCATATATTCATATGCCATTACCTTTTTAGTCATGACATAATTATATGAAAGAAAGAATCCTCCAACTAGTATTATAATCGTGCCTATTAAAGCTACAACACTGGGAGAGATTCTTTTTTTTCTTATGTTATCTATTTTAGTTTTTACTATGTTTGTAAACATATCCAATTCCTAATGATATGATAGCAAGTCCGATTAAAGAGAAGAATGTAGGATTGTTTCCAGTATTTGGAACTTCTACATAACACTCATCTGCGTCCTTTCCACCATTTTCACATGTTTTTGGAATGTCTTTAATAGTTACTTGTGCTGATAAATGATTATCATCAATTGTAAATGTTTGTTTCTCATTATTTAAGAAATAACCATCTGGTGCACTTATTTCTTCAACTGTATAAGTACCGAATGCTAAATCTTTAATTGTATAACTATCAGAAGTTGTTGTAAATCTAGCAACTTGTTCACCTTTATCATTTGTAACTAAGATTTCTGCCCCTGAAATATTCTTTAATGTAACACTATCAACTTTATTAATTACAACAATTGGACTAACTGGTTCATTGTAAACACTAACTGAAGCTTCTCTTGATGTATCACTAATTGTAAATTCAACTGGTGTTGTACTCATCTTATATCCAGATGGTGCTTTAGTTTCTTCAACTGTATAAGTACCATTTGAAAGTCCTGTAATTACATATCCTGTAGCAGTTGATACAAATTCTTTAACTACATTCTTATTAGCATCTTTAACTACTAATGTAGCTCCAGCAACTGGATTATTTGTATTCTTATCTAATTTATTAATAGTTACTTTACTCTTACCTAAACATTGTTCAGTATAAATTTCTTTTGTTGTTACATTTCCATCTTTATCATAGTATAAATTTTTATTACTATCATATTGACATACTTTTGGCATACATTCATCTTCATATACTTCTTTAGAAACTAAGTTTCCATTTTTACCAAAGTATACATCAAATGTAGAATCATATGAACATACTTTTGGTGTAGTACATTGAATAATGTATGTTTCTTTTGTTGTTACATTTCCATCTTTATCATAATATGTATTTGTATTTGAATCATACTTACATACTGGCTTAGATGGACGTGTAGCAGTTAATTTTATTGTATCTTGAGCTACCTTAGTAATAGGTGTAATAATTGCGATTGGTTGCATAGAACTATCTGTTGGTTGATATCTATATGCTTTATTTGTTTTCTTATAACCACCCGCTGTAACTGAAACCTTAACTGTTTGTCCTTCAGTAACACTTGATACTGGAACTTTAATCATAAACTTATCATTTTTACCAAATTTAGTTTGAGTAGTTCCTTTAGTATTTGTAATAATTGTTCCACTTGGTGCAGAATCAATTTTTACTGTATACTTATCATCAAAATTCTTAGCATTTGCATCTATTGCCTTAGATACAAAATAATCTCCATCAATTGTCATGTTAGTATCACTAACCTTTAAGTTAAATGATGGTTTTAACTTATATCCTTCTTTTTTTGCTTTCTTAGCATCACTTACTAATTGTTTAACATATTTTCTTAAGCCATAGCTATCACTACCTGTAGATTTATAACCATTACCTAAGTTTGATCCACCATTAGTATCATCTAAATACCAGAAAACAGCACCTTGTGTAATATAGTAATCCTTTTTCTTATCACCAGTAAATGATTTATTTGGATAACCATGTTCAAGTATATATGCAATACCTGCATCTTCTTCTCCTACAAGATTTGCCTTCTTGTTTTTAGCAGTACTTTTGTGAAGATTTAAACAATATCCATAACCTCCACCTTCAACTGTCTTGATGTTATATTTTACTCCAGCAATGTATCCTGGTAGTAATGTTGCATCTCCCAATTTAATGGAATTTTTAGCATCTGCGCTTACACCATCAACATCAGCAAATAATGTTAATGCGGTAATTGCAAAAACAGATAACAATTTACTTATTTTTGAAATAGTTTTTTTCATAAACTTTTCCCCCTCCAAAATTTGTGCTTTATTATAACACATTTGTTTCATTTTTGCAAGTATTAAAGTAATTTTTAAAAATTATTTTAACCTCGATTAATTATTATACTATATTTTTGTGTTTTTTCAAGTATCATCAAGCAATTATATGTAATTATTTTATTAAAAATTCTAACTTATAATTAACACTCTATAATAATTAAACATATAATACTTTGAAATGAAAGGAGAGATTATGAAAAAAGTTATTACTTATATCATTTATGGAGTTATTATTATTTTTCTAGCAGGACTAGTATTATTTGATTTTAATAAGAAAGATAATAAAAATTCTAAAAGTTTAAAGAAAGTTACTCTATCAGAAGTAGCTCACACTATTTTTTATGCCCCTATGTATGTTTCTATAGAAAAAGGATATTTCGAAGATAATGGAATAGATATTGAGCTTCTTTTAACACCAGGAGCAGACAAAGTTACCGCAGCTGTTTTATCAGGTGATGCTGACATTGGCTTTTGTGGAAGTGAAGCAACTATTTATGTTTATAAAAATGGAGAAAAAGACTATTTAAAAACATTTGCTCAATTAACTCAAAAAGATGGAGCATTCATAGTATCTAGAAAAAAATATGATAATTTTACTCTAGATGATTTAAAAGAAAAAACAGTTATTGGTGGTCGTGCTGGTGGTATGCCTGAAATGGTATTTGAATGGGCATTAAAAGAAAATGGAATAAATCCTAAAACAGATTTAGAAATTGACACAAGTGTTGCTTTTCCTGCAATGAGTGGAGCATTTATTAGTGGTAATAGTGATTTTGTTACCCTATTTGAACCAAATGCAACCGAAGTAGAACAACAAGGTTTTGGATATGTTTTAGAAAGCGTTGGATCATTAGGAGGAAATGTTCCTTATACGTCATTTTCTGCTAGAAAAAGTTATATAAAAAAGAACCAAGAAACTATTAAAAACTTTACTAAAGCAATTCAAAAAGGATTAGATTATGTAGCAACTCATTCAGATAAAGAAATAGCAGAAACTATTTTAAATCAATTTCCAGATACATCATTAAACGACTTAGAAAGTGCAGTAAAAAGATATCGTAAAATTGAAGCATGGCCAAAAACAACTAAGTTTTCTAAAGAATCATTTGAACACTTACAAGAAATAATGCAATATTCTAACGCTTTAGATAATAAAGTAGAATTCAAAGATTTAATGTATGAACAATAAAATATTAGAAATAACCAACTTAAATAAAACTTATCATGATGAAACTGGAGAAATAACAGCGCTTAAGAATATAAGTTTTTCTGTTTATGATAAAGAGTTTTTATCTATAGTTGGTCCAAGTGGATGTGGAAAGTCAACAATACTTTCCATTCTTTCACATTTGATAGAAAGTGATAATCCTTGTATAAAATTCAATAAAGAAAATTGTATTTTAGGATATATGTTACAGAAAGATTCCCTATTTCCATGGAGAACTATTCTAGATAATTGTTTATTAGGATTAGAAATAAAAAATAATCTGACAAAAGATAATATAAAATATGTCAACTATTTATTAGATACATATGGTCTAAGTGAATTTAAAGATAAATATCCGACAAGTTTATCTGGAGGGATGAGACAAAGAGTAGCACTAATCAGAACTCTCGCAATAAAACCTGATATTTTACTTTTAGATGAGGCTTTCTCAGCACTAGATTATCAGACAAGATTAACTCTATCAGATGATATCTATAAAATTATTAAACAAGAAGGAAAGACTGCTATTATGGTAACTCATGATTTAGCAGAAGCAATCTCCATGTCTGATAGAGTTATTGTATTATCAAAAAGACCAGGTACAATAAAAAATATTTATAAAATAAAGCTATCTAATAAATCAACTCCTATGAATAATAGAAAATGTAAAGAATTCTTCGAATACTATGATAAGATTTGGAGGGATTTAGATGTTAACATATAGTAAGGAACATGAAAAGTATTTAAAAAAAAGAAGAAGAGAAAAACGAATAGTTTTATTTTTTCAAATACTTATTATTCTTAGTTTTCTAATTGCATGGGAATTACTATCTAAATATAAAATAATAAATACTTTCTTATCATCTTCACCAAGTAATGTTATTAATACTACTCTATCTCTATTTAATAAAGGACGACTCTTTTCTCATATTTGTATTACTACTTATGAAACATTAATAAGTTTTATAATTGCAAGTGTTGTTGGTCTAATAATTGGAGCAATTCTTTGGTGGAATAAAATTTTAGCTAAGATATTTGATCCTTATTTAACTATATTAAATTCTTTACCAAAAGTAGCCCTAGGACCATTAATTATCATTTGGGTAGGTGCTAGTACTAATTCAATTATTTTTATGGCTCTACTTATTACTATTTTTGTTGCTATTATAAATATCTATAACGGTTTTAATTCAACTGAAGAAAACTACATTTCTTTATTAAAGTCTTTTAATGCTACAAAAAAACAAATATTTTTTAAGGTAGTATTACCAAGTAATTATAATAATATCCTTAATACTTTAAAAATAAATATAAGTATGAGTTTAATTGGTGTTATTATGGGAGAACTATTAGTTTCTAAGAAAGGATTAGGTTATTTAATAATGTATGGATCCCAAGTATTCAATATTGATCTTGTTATAACTTCTGTAATTATCCTAGGTATTCTTTCACTAATTATGTATTTTACTCTTTCTAAAATAGACTCCAACAAAAAAAAGCGTTAAAAGATTATAATACCTTTAAAGTTCACACTAAATAAAAAGAACATAGAAATATGTTAAAATATATTTAGAAAGAACTTTGGAGGTGT
>CACZTK010000003.1 GCA_902784095.1 uncultured Erysipelotrichaceae bacterium
ACACCTCCAAAGTTCTTTCTAAATATATTTTAACATATTTCTATGTTCTTTTTATTTAGTGTGAACTTTAAAGGTATTATAATCTTATTTCTCTTTTTATTTTTCTATATGCATTGCATAATATTCTTCATAACTTAATCTTTTATCATAAATCTCTTTTGCTATTTTTCTACCTACATATCTATAATGCCATGCTTCATGTCTTATTCCCGTTATATCCTCGTATTCTTTTTTAAATCGATAAATAAATCCAAACTTATAACAATTATCAACAATCCATGTATATTCATCACTATTTGCAAAAACTTTAGTATCAGTGCTTCCTATATCAAATGCAAGGCCTGTTTGATGTTCTGAAAAACCTGGCTTTAAAACATATTTTTCAACATAAGCATCACCATATAGTTTTCTATATGTTTCCATTATCTCTGTTTGATCATCATAATCTCTATATGCAGAATTAATTACTAAATGATATCCTTCAGATTCTGCTTGCTTTTTCATTTGCTTAAAAGCAACATATGCAGTTCTATTTGCTTTCATTCCCTCATCACTTGCATCTTCTTTATTAATTTTAACTAAATTGCTTGGTTGGAATTTTTCTTCTAACTTTCTATGTTTATTAACAAGCATATCATATGAGAAATCTTTAACCGCTATAGGATCTTCATATTCCTCCTTATCCATATCTAAATTAACAAGTAAAATACTAGTTTCTTCATCTTCCCTTGACTCATCCATATATTTAACATATCGGTCATAATACTTTATCTTAGCATAATCAGTAGTATAGAATTCTTCTAAATATCTAACTTTATCTCTTTTAGCAAACTTCCTAACATCCTCACCACTACCATGGTAAAGTATCATTGTAATTTGCTCATTATTATATCCTTTTTTTATTAATGCATTAATATTTTCAATTAAGTATTTAGAATCTTTGTATTTAATCTTTGAATAGCTATCAAAATATTTTTCCTTATAAGCTTCACTTTCAAAAGCTATATTTAAAGTTTTATTTTTACCTATTTCTAAAACATCTTCTTTTTTCCACTTTAAAAGTATATTCTTAGAAGCTAATTCGCTATAACCTATCTTTTTTAAATCATTTATCTGTTTTCTATAAAAAATAAAACAACCTAAAACTATAAGAAGTAGTATTCCTATTACTTTTAAAATACCTATTATAGGTGACTTTAATTTTAACTTCCTTTTAGTTGCCATATCTAGCCTCCATTATAATTTCATTGTAGCAAATCTTATCAACAAAGTCTATTAATATTTTAATTTTATGATATAATAACAAATATCAATGAGGTGTATATAATGGAAAATCATTTTAAGTATAGTGATGATAATAAAAGATATCATACCCTAGATTATTATTATAAACATAAGTACAATTCGAAAGTCTGTAAAATAAGTTTAAATGCAGGATTTAGTTGTCCTAACTTGGATGGTACTGTAGGCTTTGGAGGATGTATATACTGTTCTAAAAGTGGTAGTGGAGAGTTTGCTGGAAATATTAAAGATAGTATTATCAAACAATTTAGCGATGTTAAAAAAATATATGACAAGAAATGGCCAGATGCTAAATACATTGCATATTTTCAAGCAAGAACTAATACTTATGCACCTGTAGAAAGATTGAAAGAAGTATATGAGACTGCCTTAAGTATAGATAATGTTATTGGAATTAATATTGCCACTAGAAGTGATTCCATTACAGATGAATGTTTAGAATATTTAGAAGAATTAAAT
This sequence comes from uncultured Erysipelotrichaceae bacterium, assembly GCA_902784095.1. Taxonomy (GTDB): domain Bacteria; phylum Bacillota_I; class Bacilli_A; order RF39; family UBA660; genus UMGS995. The sequence continues at coordinate 1,762 of CACZTK010000003.1, forward strand.
AAGAGAACCAACTTAACAATAGAACTTGGATTACAAACAATAAAGGAAGAAACTACAAAACTAATTAATAGATGTCATACTCTAGATAACTTTGAACAAACGGTAAAAAAATTAAGAGAAAGAAATATAGATGTAGTTGTCCATATTATTAATGGTCTTCCTTATGAGACAAAAGAGGATATGATTAATACTGTAAAATATCTAAATACTTTAGATATTCAAGGAATTAAAATTCACATGCTCAGTATTTTAAAAGATACACCTCTAGAAAAACTATATAAAAAGGAAAAATTTCACATTCTAACAAAAGAAGAATATGTTGATATTGTTATATCCCAATTAGAATATCTAAATGAAAAAATCGTTATCAATAGAATTACAGGTGATCCTAAAATAGATGATTTAATTGAGCCAAAATGGTTAACAAAAAAGTTTTGTGTTTTAAATGACATTGACAAAGAAATGGTAAAGCGAGATACTTATCAAGGAATAAAAATGTAAAATTGTTATTTTTTGACAATAATTTACATTTTTTTCTTTTGTTTTACTTTAATCTTTACATTCCTAGTGATACCATTAATATAGGTAGGTTGGAATTATGAAAGATAAGAAAAAAGTACTAGCATTAATATTATTAACTATTGGCTTATTTCAAACAGTAAGCGGTATTTTTGCGTTAAATAATGATAATATTAATTACTTTAAAACAACTACCAAATATAAAACATTATTTGCAAACAATAAACCTAAAAATGAAATATCAGAGCAAAGCATCTATGAAACTAAACGACTAGCAAACCAGTTATATACAAGTAAAAGAAAGGATAAAATATTAGAAAAAATAGATAACTTAGAAAAATATATGAAACTTAAAGATCAAATTAAATCATATAGTAAGAGTGAACAAATGATTTCTGATAATGATATCAACTATTTAAAAAGTGAAATATCTAAATTAAACACTGAATATCAAAACTACATTAACCCTAGTCTTAATAAACTTATTGAGAAAAAAGAAAATATTGAATTAATCGAAAATAATATATCAAATCTCTTTGAAGATTCAAATAATACTATTCTAAAAAATGATATAAGTCTTAAAACAATAGAAAAATATCAAGATATTTTAATAAATACTAAGCAACAGGATGTTATAAATAAAAATGTAGTATTACTAAATAATGCTAAAACTACTATCGAAAAAAGAGAAGAAGAAAAATTAGAAGCTATCAAGAATTCATGGAAAATATTAGATGTACCATATATTAGTCAAAATAAAAATAATGTATTAAATGGTTGTGAAGCTGCGACTATGTTAATGTCACTACAATATAAAGGATATCTTCAAGAAACGAGTTTATATGACTTTGCAGTAAATATGCCAAAGAGTGCTAATAACAATGCTGAAGAAGGATTTACTCATGATATATTTGGATATGCTCCAAATAATGTTGCACATTGGATTGCTCCTAGTGCTTTAGCAAGTTATGGTAGAACTGCTTCAATGAATGAAAATATTATGGATGCTACAGGAATGAGTTTAACTGAATTAGATAATGAAATAGAAAATGGTAATCCTGTTATTATCTATGCAACATCTAAATTTAAAAAACCTAAAGATTGGGCTGAAGGTGCTCCTAAAAACTTACATGTATTATTACTTGTAGGATATAATAAAATAACTAATGAGCAATTAATAATTGATCCTTGGACACATGATGATGGAAAAACACGTTGGATATTAGAAAAAGAAAAAGTTGAAGAAATATATAATGCAGTAGGAAAGAAAAGCGTTATTGTGAGATAAAAAAAACTATATCAATTTGATATAGTTTTTATTTTATTATTTTGTTTTAGTTCCACAATTTGGACAAAATGCTGCATCTTCTGCCATCTTTGTTCCACATTCACTACAGAACTTTTCTTTACTTTCTACTTTCTTTGTTGTTTTCTTCTTTGTAGCTGTTTTAGTTTCTTTCTTTTCTTCCTCTTTTGGTTCTTCATTAACTTCTTCATTTACAACTTCTGGTTGTGCTTGTACTTCTACTTTCGTTTTACTGAAAGCTAAAATTGGGAAGCATACATATGGGAAGAAAATTGTTGCAACAGCAAATCCTGTACTTCTTCCATATTTAATAGCTAATTTATAACTAACAATAATTGCAAATATACCATTAGCAAATGGAATTAAAGACCACCATCCAGCAACATCAACTAATGTAAATAAAGTCCATGTATTTAAGAATGGAATCAATGAATACCATCCTGGTTTATTATTTTGAGTAAATATCTTCCACATAGATATTATCATAAGAACACCAACTGCTAGAGAAAGAATTAATGAAATAATCCAAATTACTAAAAACGCTCCAATAAAACCTGTTTCTAGTGCAGAAGGTCCACTACTTGATATTACACTACTATAATCTCCATAATTACCTGTAATTGACATCTAAATTCCTCCTTCTATCTTACAAATATATTATTACCATTAGTAATTACATATTTTCCTTTACTATCTTTCTTAAGAACTAATATAGATTTAGTTTCATATTTTCTATCATAACTAGAACTACTATAATTCATCTTATAGTTCAAGTTATAGAAAACACTAACAACGATATTGTTATCATCATAGTAATTAACTCTCTTAATTTCAAAATCTTTTATTGAATAATCACTAATATATGAAGAATTTCCTTCCTTTTTAGATTTCTTGGCTAATGATTCATAATAAGATTTAATACTACTATATTGTTTTGAATCCTTATCAAAGTACTTTTCTACATCACTAAATGTTCCTGTTGTTGCTGTCTTATAAATATTTTCAACATAGTCTTTTACAAATGATTCTACTTCTTTATTATCACTAGAAACATTAAATGTATAAGTCTTTGTTTTTTCTGAATAATTTGAATCTTTTGTATAGTTTCCAGAATCTTTTCCATATTGAGAGTATGTATATACTACATCTTTTACTTCATTAGAATTTTTATTTTTTATTGTAACACTATACTTACCTGAGATAATATTCTTAACTGTATATACATCTACTTTAACTTTATCAAGTTTTACATACTTGTATGAATCAGGATAATATACTTTAATATCTTTTTCCTCAGATTCAACTAAATCTTTTCCTAAAGTTTTTCCATTAAATTTAACTACTGTTTCTGTTGGAACAACTATTTCTATATTACCATCATAGAAATCAGGATCATACACATACCATTTATCCTTAACTTTAATAGTTTCAACATTAAATACTCTATCAGCATCAATTTTTATTCTAACAGTAGTTTTTAAATATCCTGTCTTAGTATCTGTTATTTCATCTTCAACTTTTTTTACTTTAATAGTCTTATTTCCTGATATGTTTAATCTTTTTGTTTTAACTAATTCTTTAAAAGCTTTTTCATCAAAATAACTATCTTCATGATAGAATATATCACCTATATTCTTATAGTTATCTTTACTTAATCTTGTAACCATTTCAATAGCTACATTTTCTGCACTATTATTGTCAGTACAACCAGTCAAAAATGGAATGATTGCTACAACTAATAGTAAACAAAATAATTTAGTTACTTTCTTCATAATACTCTCCTATTTTTCTTTACTTTTCATTGTTTCTGCTAAAGTAGTTCCAATAGTTGCTAGATTTTGTAAATCACTTGGAACTATAATCTTAGTAGATTGGCCATTTGCCACATTAACAAGTGCTTCATAACTCTTAAGTTTTAATACGGAAGCATCTGCTTTCGCATCTTTTAAAAGCTTTAATCCTTCAGCTGTTGCTTGTTGAATTTTTAGTATTGCTTCAGCTTCTCCTTCTGCTTCTTTTATTTGAGCTTCTTTCTTAGCTTCAGCTCTAAGTATTGCACTTTCTTTTTCACCTTCAGCAATTAAAATAGCTGCTTTCTTCTCACCTTCTGCCTTAAGGATTGCTTCACGTCTTTCACGTTCTGCACGCATTTGTTTTTCCATAGTATCTTGAATATCACGAGGTGGTATGATATTCTTTACTTCAACACGGTTTACTTTAATTCCCCAAGGATCTGTTGCTTCATCTAAGATAGATCTCATTTGTGTATTGATAATATCACGAGATGTTAATGTTTCATCTAATTCCAAATCACCAATTATGTTACGAAGTGTTGTTGCTGTTAAATTTTCAATAGCGTTAATTGGATTTTCAACACCATATGTGTATAATTTAGAATCTGTTATTTGATAATAAACAACTGTATCTATTTGCATTGTAACATTATCCTTTGTAATAACAGGTTGTGGTGCAAAATCCTTAACTATTTCCTTTAAACTAACAACATTAGCAACACGATCAATAAATGGAACACGATAATGAAGTCCTGTTTCCATAGTTCTATGATATGCTCCAAGTCGTTCAACCACATATGCTTTTGATTGTGGTATTATTTTAATTCCTGCTGCAAAAATAACAAGTAAAATGATAATAATTGTTAATGCCATTATTTTTCCTCCTTTACTTCTTCAACTAAAAGTTTTACTCCATCAATTTTTAAAACTTTTACTTGAGTTCCCTTTGATATTGCTTTTTTACTAGTAGCTGTCCATATACTTCCAGAAACCTTTACTTCTCCATAAGTGTTCTTAGAAATATCTTTTGTAACTACTCCTTCCTCACCTATAACTCTATCCAAGTTTGTAGGTTCATATTTCCTATTTCGTATTTTTTTAGTTAGTGGTTTCATAGCAAGTAAAGATATAATACTAACTATAACAAATACTATGAGTTGAATCATGAAATTATCAGTAAAAAATGTAGTTACATATGCCGCTATACTTCCTATAGCAAACCATATTGATACAAGATTAACTGTTATCAACTCAATAAATATTAGGACTATAAAAGCAATAATCCATCCATCAACCATTGTCTCACCTCGCCTATATTATATTGCAACTTTTCTATTTTTTCAATATATTTTCAAGATAATATATCTTCCAAAATTTTTTCTTGAATATATCTCATTAATAATGTATAATCTATATAGAAGGTAGGGGATATGATGAAACATAACCTTGAACAAATTATGTCTGGAACCTTTGCTGTTCTAGGTGTTATGTGTATATCTAGTGGCTTTGCTATGTCACAAGCTGATGCTCCAAAAACAGATATCACTAGTCAAGTAACTAAATTAACAGTAACTCAAAAAAGAGTAGCAAATATAAAAAATAATGAGATTATATTAAAAGATATTACATTGGGAGTAAATGAATCATTAAGTACTAATGTAAAAGAATATTTAAAAAATCCTAGTAATATAGAACTTAATATTATCAAAAAATTGAAGCTAGATACTTCAAATGTTAATACGACAGAAGCAGGTAAATATAAATATACAATAACATATAAAAAGAAAGTTTATACTGGTAATGTTGAAGTAAAAGACAAGAAAGATTCTGCAGAAACAATCACATTAAATGAATTATCACTAGAACTTGGAACTACACTATCAAAAGATATTTCAACATATGTCAAAGAGAGTTTAACTGATGAAGTAAAAAATAATATTAAGTTAGACCTTAGTAAAGTAGATACATCAAAAGCAGGTAATTATTTGTATTATGTAAGCTATAATGGCAAACTATATACAAGTAATATTACAATATATGAACCAAAATATGGTACAAACTCTGTTATTGTAGATAATGCTCAAACAACCAATGTTCCTGTAAATGGTCAAACCGAAAATAATAAAACACAAAATAGTACTCAAGAAAATACAACACCTACTGAAAATAATAGTGACAATACTGAAACAAATACAAATACAGATACAACACCTACTGAAAATGACAATAACCCTGTTACTGAAACAGAAAATCCCTAATTAATAGGGATTTTTATTTTATACCAATTATATTTAAATTACTATCTAAAGAAATATTTTCATAATTTGGTTTCTTAGGTAAACCAGGCATAGTTAAGATATTACCTAATAAGACAGTGATAATTCCTGCCCCATTATAAATATTAATATCTTGAACATGAATACTATAACCCTCATCAATAATTAATCTATTCTTATCATCAGATATTGAATATTGTGTTTTAGCTACACAAATAGGAAGATGAGATAGATTATTCTTCTTGATTACTTCAATTTTTTCTTTAGCAATATCACTATATTCAATACTATCTGCATGATATATTTCTTTACACACTTTTATTAATTTTTCTTCAAATGAATCTTCTAAATTATAGATATACTTTAATTTAACATTATTAGAACTCTTTTCTATAACTTTTTTAGCCAAGTCTATTGAGCCATTTCCACCATCTGAATAAGAAGTAGTAGTTGCAACTGGCACATTATATTTTGAACATATGCTTTCAACATAGCTAATATCTTCCTCGCTATCATCACTAAATTTATTAAGTGCTACTACAATATTAGGAGTTGCTTTTAACAAATTCTCAATATGTATAGTCAAATTATTACAACCCTTTTCTAAGTTTCCTTCACCATAATACTTTAAAGCTCTAATAGTTGCCACTAAAACTATACAATCAACATTTCTTTCTAACTTACGAGAAACTATATCGATAAACTTTTCTGCTCCAAGATCTGCTCCAAAACCAGCCTCAGTAACTACATAATCAGCTAATGATAATCCAAGTTTTGTTGCTCTTATGCTATTACAACCCACAGATATATTAGCAAATGGGCCTCCATGAATAATAACTGGATTATTTTCTAAAGTTTGAACAAGATTTGGATAAAAGGCATCCTTCATTAAAGCTACTAATGAGTTTTCAATATGTAAAGCTCCAGCATAAACAAAACTATTATCTTTTCTCTTACCAATAATTATATTAGAAAGATTCTTTTTTAAATCATTCAAATCTCTTGATAAACAAAAAATTGACATTATTTCACTCGCAGCAGTTATGTTAAAACTTTCTTTCCTATTACCTAAAGTCACATTTCTTAAAGCCCTATCATTAACATCTAGACATCTATTAAATAAAACTTCTTCTATCTCTAATTCATTACCATTATAAATATGATTATCAATAGCTGCTGCAAGCAAATTATTAGCAGATGTTATTGCATGCAAATCACCAGTAAAATGAAGATTTATATCACTTGAGGGAATTATTTGTGAATATCCTCCTCCAGTTGCTCCACCTTTCATTCCAAATACAGGCCCCAACGAAGGTTCTCTAAGTACACACAAAGTCTTTTTGCCAATCTTATTTAGTGCATCGTTTAATCCTATACTAACAGTAGTTTTTCCCTCTCCATATGGAGTTGGATTAATAGCAGTAACTAAAACTAATTTTGAATTGTTATCAATACCATCACTAACAATTTTAGCTTTATAATTACCATATAAAATAAGATTATCTTCTCTAACACCAAGAATAGATGCAACATCTCTAATATCTTTCTTGATGACGCTATTTTCAATTTCTATATCATTCATATATATCCCCTCCAATAAACCAATTATAATTTCATTATTTTTTTTTGTCAAATATACCAAACTTTATTTTTCACTATAAATAACTATATCAATTTTAATAAATCCAAGCTAAAAATTAAAAATTGAATAGAACTATCCATATAAAATTTAAAAAAGGCCCATTTGCAATAGAAATGTTTTTAGTATATATTCGTAACCATTAAGAAAAAGAAGGAGGAATTATATGAAAAAAATATTTATTTTCTTAATAACAATAGTACTTGGTAGTATTATGAATTATACCAATGTCAATGCACAAATAACATCATTTTACGAAGGAGAATACATAGATGGAGTCTATGTAAATAAAGCGAAAGGAGGAATAACATATTATCAAAAAGCAAGATTTTTTAGAAGAACTAATGATAACCGATTTGCATATTGTATAGAACCATTCACTATGTTCAATGAAAATTCACAATATGAATCGAGTATAACAGCAAACAATTTGACTATAGATCAAATGAACAGAATAAAAGAAATAATCCATTTTGGATATGGTTATGGTAACCATCAACATCAAGACTGGTATGCTCTTACACAATTTATGGTATGGCAAGAATCTGATCATAGTGGTGATTATTATTTCACAGATTCATTAAATGGCAATAGAATATCTAAATTTGAAGATGCAACAAATGAGATAAACAATTTGATAAATGAATACCATACATTACCTAGTTTTTCTAATAGTGTATTAAATATTGTAGAAAATCAAACTCTAAGTATTATAGATACTAATAACGTATTGTCAAAATACAAAAGTAACAATAAATACGCTCACATAAATGGCAATACTTTAGAAGTAAATGGTCTAAAAGAAGGAAAATATACAATAGAATTAGTCAGAAATTCAATAGGTAATGATGACATATCTTTATTTTACAACTCAACAACAAGTCAAAATATGGTTACAGTTGGGAAACTTGAATCTATTAAAGTATATCTAACAATAAATGTAAAAAAAACAAAAATAGAAATCTTAAAGATTGATAGTAATACCAATTCTATCAAACCTAGTGGTGAAGCAAAACTAATAGGTGCAAAATATCAAATATTAGATAAAGATTTAAAATTAGTGAAAGAATTAACTATAAACGAAAACAATTCAGCATCAATAGAAAACATAAAATATGGAAAATACTACATAAAAGAAATTGAACCTGGAAAAGGTTATACTCTAGATAAAAATATATATGAAATAATAATAGATGAAAATAGTCCTAGTAAAGAAATCGCATTAAAAAATAAAGTTATAGAAAAAGAAGTTGAAATTAACAAAAAATATGGGGATGAAAATAATTTTGAATATGAAAAAGATATAAGCTTTGATATCTATGATAATAATAATAAACTTGTTGATACAATTACTACAAATGACAAGGGCAAAGCAAAAATTACACTACCATATGGAATTTATACTATTAAACAAAGAAATACAACACCAGGTTATACAAGTATCGATGATATTAATATTAAAGTTCTAGATAGTAAAAAAGAAATTAAAAAATTGTATGATTACAAAATAAAAGTGCCTAATACATACAACCCATCATCTACTAAGTATTTTATAATTCTATTGATTACAGGTATAATTAATGTCAAAAAAATCATACACATTTAGTATTATAATCTTATTAATCATGATTATTAGTATTATAAAAACCACTGAAATAAATACTAATACTATTTCAACAGAGCGATTATCAGTGATTACTAGTAAGCCAATTGAACTACCGATTGCAAAAATAATCATTCAAAAAATAGGATTAGATGGGGATATATATAATATAAATAGTAAAGAAAATGATGTTGATAAGAATATAACTATACTAAAAGATAGCATACTACCAAACAACGAAAATAGCATTATTTTTCTAGCGGCACATTCTGGTTATGGAAAAATTGCTTATTTTAATGATTTAGATAAGTTAAATGTTAATGATGTTATAATATTTCAATATAATAATAACAACTATTACTATATGATAGATAAAATATTTGAAGAAGAAAAAGATGGAGATATTGAAATAAATAAGACAAGTGATAAACAACTTGTTTTAACTACTTGCAGTAGAAATAATAAGAATAAGCAATTAATAATTAATTCAAATCTTATAAAAAAAGAGAAAACTACTTAGTTTTCTCTTTTTCAATTAATACTTCTATTGCTTTTTGTAATTGATTATCTTTCTCTTCATTTCTATCTTCATAATATTCTTCATCTAAGACAACTTCATAGTCAGGGTTAACACCCTTACTATTAATCCATGTGCCTTTAGCAGTTAACCACTTTTGAGTAGTATATTTCAATGTTGCTCCATTATCTAGCTTATATGAACTTTGAACTGTTCCTTTTCCATAAGTGGTAGTTCCAACTAATTTAGCACCATATGAATATTTAAGTGCTGATGATAATACTTCTGCTGCTGAAGCACTTGAACGATTTATTAATACCACAACATCATAGTCCCTAGATTCTTTTGTCTTATCTTTTACCTTCTTAATAGACCCTTTCTTAGAAATTTGATAAATGATCTTATTTTTCTTAGTAAACAATTCAATTACATTAGTAACCTGTAATAAATGTCCGCCTGGATTATTTCTAACATCTATAATTAAAGAATCTATTTTATTTTTTTCCAAATCTTTTAATTCTTCTTCAAACTGTTTATCAGTATTAGCTGCAAAAATACTTATAGATATGTATCCAATTTTTTTACCATCTTTTTCGATTATTTTTGAATCAACACTAGGAATTGCTATCTTAGATCTTTTTACCTTTAATTCTATTTCTTTTTCTCCACGTAATACCTTAATATTAACAACAGTACCAGCTTTTCCTCGAATTAACTTTGTTATATCTTCTAAGTTCTTGTTTTCTGTACTCTTGCCATCTACAGAAATTATTTTATCCCCAACTTTCATTCCAGCCTTTTTACTAGGAGATTTTTTATACATAGCCTCTACTACAGCGTTATTTCCATCAAAACTTACAGTTGCACCTATTCCTGCATATTCACCTTCTATAGTCTCATTAAATGTAGATGACTCTTCTTTTACCATAAAATCTGAATACGGATCATTTAATGAATCGACCATTGCATTTATAGCAGCATTTATTAGTTCCTTTTTATCAACTTTATCATAATAATTGACTGTTATATCATTATATGTTGAAATTAATTCCTCCAAATTTTCTGGAATTTTAGTAATAGTTATATTATCTCCACCATAGGTAACACTACTACCCATTAATATTCCCACTAAAACTGAAACTATCATAATTGTAATTGTCTCTGATAGAGTAAATTTTGATTTACTACTTTTAATGTCTTTTACTATCTTTTTTAGATGATTCTTTTTCTTTTTTACTTTAGGCATAATGTCACCTCCTATCTAGATTATCGATGTCTTTGTTGTTGATTTTGATTTTGCATTTGTAATTCATTTATTTGTAATAGAAGTTCCATCTCTAATTCATCTAGTTCATTAAGAGCATTTACTACTTCTGGAGTATTCCCACACTGTCTTAACTCACCCCTTAGTTTTCTTATTTCTTTTAAACTATTAGCAACTATATATCTAGCTTGTAATTGAGGATTTAATCCAACAGCATTAACAACCTTTTCAAGATTCAAATCTTTTACTCTTGCTCCAGCTTGTTTTCTTGCTCTTCTAACCTCATTATTAACATGAAGTGTTGATGATATAGCAATAGTAGGATTTAACTGCAATAAAGCAGTTATATTTGTTGATGACGCAATAGCACGAGCCTGAGCAAGAATTACTGCAACTGCTGCTATATTTCTATTACTCCTATCTTGATTTAAATCATCCTCTTTTTTTCTAACATTCTTATAATCAACTACTGTTTTTCTTATATTAGCTTTTTCTTCTTTTTTAACTGTTAAATTATCATTTTGAATAATCTCTTCTACGTCTTTTATTTCTATTTTTTCTTCTATTTCTTCTTTTTGATCTTCTTCATCTAGTATTTCTTTATCATATTCTTTTTGTTCTGTTTCTTCTTTTTTTATTACTTCTGGCTTTTCGTTCCCTTTTTTTACTTCAGGTTTTTCTTTCTTTTTCTCTTCAATATTACCTACATTTTTCTTTTCTATATCTTTTTCTTTTTTCTCGTCTATTTCTTCTTCTTTTTCCTGTTTCAATTTAAAAATCTTTTTATCTATTGTTTTTTCTTGTGATACTATCATTTTATCAGTATCTTTAATAGTATTTTTAATATCTTTAATTAACTTATTATCAAAATCTACTTTTTCATATTCCTTCGCTATTTTATCAAAATGATATTTTGCTTTTTTCCATTCATCTTTTAATGAATATAACTCTTCAATATCTTCACATTTACCTATTTCTTCTTCTAGTTTTATTATATTTTTCTGTATAAATACAAGTTTTTGAATATCCCTTTTTGCATTATAAATAATTTCTTCTTCATCTTGTTGTTTATCAAAGACAGCCCTAGATTTTTCACTTGGATCATCATCATGAAAACTCCTAATAGCCTTATCTTTATCTTTGCTTTTAGTTACTCTTTCTAACTCTTCTGGACTTACCTGTTTAGAATCTTCTTTATAGTCAACTCTATCTTTGAAAGCACCATAAATAATCGATGCTAAGATTGCAAAAAACTTCTTAATATATAACCATAATTTATTCATAAGAACCACCAACAAGTATATAATACCACAAAACAAAAAAAAATTGTACACTTTATGTACAATTAGATATCATAATGGCGCCCCAACTAGGACTTGAACCTAGGACCCCTTGATTAACAGTCAAGTGCTCTAACCAACTGAGCTATTGAGGCAGGAAAGACTACTTAATCTTTAAAATAGTCTTTTATTTGGTCTTCACCTTCAAAATATTCTTCAATTTTATTATCTACAAATCTAATTAAAGTTGCACCATTTATTTTTAAATCTTCAGCAGATGCTGCTTCTTTATTAGATTCCTTAGAAATAACTCCTTTATTCAATGCACTACCTAAATTAACATAGTATATTGGAAGATGTTCTTTCTTAGCCATATAATTACTATATAACTTATCATATGTGGAAGCATCATCACCATTCATATCATAAAACAATACTAGATATTCATGATTATTTTTAGAAAATGATGTTCCAGCAAGTATTTCTGAATACTGAATAGATGTCTTTCTAGGCTCTTTTGATATATAATCTAGTGATGACTTTTTAAGAATTAAAACTGTCACCAAATACATTATACCAAATATTGCTAAAACTGCAATAATATATTTTATTACACTAGCAATACTAGGACTAGAAAAATCTTCTAATACTTCTTTCTTAGTTTGAGTAGTTTTTACCTTTTTATTCGTTTTTGTTGTTTTTTTATTTGTTGCCATATAACCACCAATTAAATTATATCACTTGTTTCTTAGAAATACAAATATTATTTCATAGTAGGTATCACATTAATAGATTGAGCAATTTCTAATAACTCATCCTGACTCAAAACATCACTAACTATATAGTACTCAATTCCACCACTTGTCCAAGTTATTGAATTATCTGTAATAGCACCAAAGCTATCCATTAACATAAATGGTTCACCATATGTTGGTACAATAGTCATTTCATCATTCTTACTAACACTTTCTTCAACAAGTAAGAAAGGTTTTTCTCCATCAAATGTCATTATTATTCTATTTTCATTATTATCTTTCTTTACTTTTTCTTCTGTAGATAGTTTCGTTCCTTTTGGTAAAAATAAAGGATAAATTGTATCTTCTAAAGAACTTGTTGTCTTAACATTCTCATCTGTACTAATAGTCTTTAGTGTTTCATTTACTGTGAAATACTTATTTTTAAATATAGGAGAATAATCAATATCTGAAACTTTTAATGTCATTAAAGGAACATTATTATCATCAAAAACCTTAACTTGTTTTAAATTAAGTTTCTTATCAAAGACAATACGTTGTTTTACAAGTTTTCTATTATTTGGATAATTAACATTAGTTGTAAATATATAACTATCCTTCGTTATCTTTAATTCTGCCTTATCATCTTCCTTTATATCATCAAGTAATGACCCAAGTAAATAGATTTGTGAATTATTATATGGCCAATCACTTTGAAACTTAAAACTCTTATTTAAAGCAGGAGTAACTACATATACCCCATCATCATTCTTCAATATAACTTGACAATAACTATTTGATTTATTAGTTAAACTAACTTTATATTTATCTTTCTTTTTATATGATGACTCTACTTTATATTTATAAACATCATCATTATTAACTATTTCTAAATCACCTTCTAATTTATATGAAGGAATATCATTTAACTTCTTTTTCAAATCATTAATAACATCCTTTTTTCCCTGTTTACCACACCCAGTAATCAAAATACTTATAATGAGCAATACCAATGGAATAATCTTTTTCAATATCTTCACCTCTTATATATTTTCATTTAATTATATGGATGAAATTCTATTTTATTCCAAAGAAAAGAACTATTTTTAAGTAGTTCTTTTTAAATACTATTTTTATTGCTCTTATTATTAGAAAATACTAATCTACCTTAACTCTTATCTAAAACAGATTTCCCTGCACACTCCCACATAAGTGGATGTTGTTTTCTTGACGCTGATATTTGTGAAATTAGATATTTTCCAGTACTATTTTTTTATCCAAACATGTACTACTAAGTGATAACATTCATCAGGGATTATATTACCTCTAATATGATTTATTCCTAATAGATTTCCATTTTTATCATATAAATCCCATATTTCCATATTAATTTTCCAATTTAGAAAGTAGTTCTTTTAATTGATCAACCTTTAAACCTGATTCTCCCAATAAATAACCTTCAATATATGTAGATTGATTTAACTCCTCAATATTTTTTTCAGATACACTTCCACCATATAATAAACTGTTTTGAGGATAATCATCTTTTACTTTCATTAAAACATTATCTATTTCTTCACAAGTTGGAGTCTTTCCAGTTCCTATAGCCCAAATTGGTTCATAAGCAATTATAACTTTTTCATATCCATCTACATCAGTTAAAGAATCCTTTATCTGATTAAGAACTTTTACAACTGTCATATTAGCTTCTTTCTCATTTTGATTCTCTCCAACACATAAAATTGGTGTTATTCCATTATCTAGTAACATTTCGATTTTTTGTTTTATTTCCTCACTTGTTTCTTTTTGATATCTTCTTCTTTCACTATGCCCAACTATACAATATTTAACTCCTATTGATTGTAATTGTGAAGCTGCCACTTCACCAGTATATGCACCCTCATAATATGAACTAACATTTTGACTTCCAAGATAGAAATTATCTAAATAAAATTTTGTTAGATACAAACTAGATGGACATAATACCAATGTATGACTACTCTTAATATCAGCAAGTTTTCCCTGATATTTTATAAATTCATCAGTCAAAAGATTACACTTATTATTTAGAACTACTATCATCTTTAACCCTCCTTATATACTTTCCTATTTTTGAAAATATTCCATATCTATATTCATTTCTATTTTTAATAGCGCGATTATAAACAGTTAACACATTTTCTGCATAAGTGGCAGAACTTAAATGTTCAGATTGAATTCTTGCTTGCTCTGATATCATCTTTCTTAATTTTTTATCAGAGTATAGTTTTATTACATCTGATATATATTCATCTTCCTTATTAAATACATATCCATTTATTCCATTAATAACTGTTCCATGAAATGCCTCATCCTCAATTACAATAGGAACAACATTACTTGCCATTGCTTCTATTATAGTTAATCCTTGCGTTTCAGACTTTGACGCAGTAGTAAATAAATCAGATACATGATAATAATATGGAATATCTTTCCATGCTACTTTACCAGTAAATATAATACTTTTTTCAACTCCAAGAGATTTTGCTAGAGAAACAAGTTCTTCTTTACCAGGTCCATCCCCAACAATCATAAGTTTTATATTTTTGCATTTCTTTAATATTTTTTTATGGGCATTAATTAAAAACTCAACATTCTTCTCTGATGCAAGTCTACCAACAAAAGTTATTACTGTATCACTCTTTGTAATTCCAAGTTTCTTTCTTAAATTAGCAACAGTCTTTGAGTTTATATTCTCTAGAAAGAATCTATCTACTTCTATACCGGTTGGTATAATATGAATATTTTTATCAAATTTATACTTATCAACAAATAAACGATAAGTTTTAGCAGTTGGCACGATAAGTTCTGATGCTGTCTTATCACAATAAAATTTGGTTAAATATTCAACTATCTTTTTACTAGATTTATCAAAATAGCCATGTGTTATGTAATAAACATAATCTTCATACATAGTATGATAAGTATGAACTAATGGAATATTAAACTGTTTAGCAAATATTCTAGCGAATATCCCAATACCAAATTCAGTATGTGAATGAATCACATCTAATTTCCAACTCTTTACTAAATTAATCATTTTTAATGGATAAATTCTACTAATACGATAATCATAAATACCAATTGGTACTCCAGGTATTTTTAATACGTTATTTTCTTCATCATAATCATATTTTATTAAACTATCATTAACTGTTACTACATATACCTTATGACCTTTCTTTTCCAAGGCTTTTTTTAACATATTAACACTAGTAGATACTCCATTAATATAAGGAGGATATGTATCTGTAAATAATCCTATTCGCATGATGAATCATCTCCTTTATCAAAATTAAGTGCTACTGCACCAGCAATCATTCCAAAATAATATGTAATAAATCTCCACATAAGCATTGCGGCACTTGAAACAGATGATTTTAAGAAATTCCCAAAGAAAGTTAAAAAACTATACTCAATACCACCACTTGCTCCTGGAATAGGAACAAATGCACCTACTAATAAAACATAAGCAGATGATGTTAAACATTCTAGTAATGTAAGACTCTTAAAATCATGCATACTATAAATTACAAATAATGGAACTGCATATAAACAAGCTAAGCTTAAAATATTAAATAAAATTCCTAAATATAATAATCCTTTTCTATGTCTTAATATTTTGGCACTTTCATGAAACTCTTCTAATCTATTAGATAGACTTTCTTCAACTTTCTTTCTATCTTTAACAATATTTACTTTATCCAAAACTTTTACTAACAATTTCATACAAGTTGTAGTAAACTTCTTAGATAATGAAATCATAAAGATAACTACAGCAACTAAAGTATTAATTATAAATCCAATTAAAACTAATTTCTTTAAAATAAGTACTTTAGGAAAAATATGAAATATATAATTATATACAACTGCAAAAACACCAAATATTACAAGGGCTATTTGATAAAATATAAAGTTCTGTAAAACAATCATAGTACCCTTATTAGCACTTATTCCATGCTTAGTTAACATATATATCTCCATAGGTTGTCCACCAGTAGAAAATGGTGTTATTCCATTAAAGAATTGAATTATAACATTATGTTTAACAGCTTCAGATAGACTATACTTTTTACTATCATTAACTGTTAAATAAGATATATATGCTCTAAAGAATATAGACAAAAAGAAAAGAATAAAAGCTACTAATATATATTTAATATCAACTTTTATTAATAAGTCTACTATATTATTAAAATCATCTTTTAATACAAAATACATAACTATAATGGTAATAAAAATTAAAATATATGTATTCTTTTTTATATCCTTAACTATCTTCATATTCTTACTCTTCCTACATCCTTTTGTATTTCTCTATCCTTTATATAAGTATAAATGTTATTATCACTACCAAGATTTTCAAATCCTTCAGTTTCTAATAATTTATTTGGTTTATCAGTAAAAATAGTTACGGTATATGCATCTAAGTTTTGAAAAGCATAATTAACTGCTTGCTCTAAAAAAATCTTATTATTAATATTTTCAATAGACATTTGAACTAAACGAGTATCTTTCATTCCCGTATAAAGAGCATAGTTTTTAATAGTATCACTTTCTATACCTATAATACAAGAATGAATATCATTTTGATTATTGGTATTAGTATTTAAAAAACTATCTATAATTGTTTGTCTATTAGAATCATTAATAATTGATTTATTAGTACTATTTACCTCAACTATTTTCAACTAGATCACCTACTCCATTACTTCAATACCTGGTAATTTCTTTCCTTCCAAATACTCTAGTGTTGCTCCTCCACCTGTTGATACATGATATAACTTATCTTTTAAATTTGCTTGAGTTGCAACTGCGGCAGTATCTCCACCACCAACAATTGTCTTAATATCATTATCAACTAGATAATTTAACACTTCATATGTTCCATTCTTAAATGAATCAAATTCACATACACCAAGTGGCCCATTCCATAGAACTGTTTTGGCATCACTTAAATACTTCTTAAATAAATCAACTGTTTTTGGACCTACATCTAATCCCATTTCATCTTCTCCTATATCACATATTAATCTTTCTTTAGGAGAATTAGTATCCATATAAGATGTATTAGTCAAAATATCTACTGGTAAAATTATTTTATCCTCATATTCACTAATAATCTTTTTACAAAAATCAATATTATCTTTATCCAATATTGAACTTCCTATATTAAAACCTTCACTTGCTAAAAAAGTAAAAGCCATTCCTCCACCAATTAATATGTAATCTGCTTTCTTTACTAATTTTTCAATTACTCCTATTTTATCAGATACTTTTGCTCCACCTAAAATTATAATAAATGGTTTACTAGGCCTTTTTAAAGAAGATAATGCATTTAATTCTTTTTCAATTAAAAAACCTATTCCCTTATTCTTAATATTAGAAGCTATTCCAACATTAGATGCATGTGCTCTATGACAAGTACCAAATGCATCGTTAATAAATATATCACCAAGAGATGCCCAATACTTACCTAGCTCTTCATCATTTGAACTCTCCTTCTTACCATCTAAATCTTCATATCTTGTATTCTGTAATAAAACTACATCCCCATTATTTAAACTTGCAATTTCTTTTTCTACAGAATTTCCTCTAGTCTTATTAATAAACTTAACTTCACGATCTAATAACTTGCTTAATCTTTTTGCAACAACCTTTAAATCATTTTTCTTTAAATCTTCTTTTTCTTTCACACGTCCCAAATGAGATAATAGTATTACTTTTGCACCTTTTTCTATACAATACTTAATAGTTTGTAAGCTTTCTACAATTCGATTATCATCAACTATTTTCCCATCTTCAATAGGAACATTAAAATCACACCTTATAATCACCTTTTTACCACTTAATCTAAAATTCTTAACTGTTTTCATATTATTCTCCTTGTTTCAATGGCTTATTCTACTAACTATATATAGTTTACCACATTTAAAAGAAAAAGGCATTAAAAATACTAACAAATTAATGTTAGTATTAGCCTAATTTAATATTGCTATAGATATATTTAAAATAAGTGCAAATAAAAGCCATAATAAATAAGGTATTTGCAAATATCCAGATAGCCTAGATATATTATAGAATTTCTTAATCATCTTAATTACTAAATAAATTAATAGTATTATCCAGATTGCAGAAAACCAATACCATTTAAATGTAAAAAAGAAGAAACTCCATAATAAATTAACCCCTAATTGTAGATAATAAGTAAATAAAGCATCGCTCTTTAATATATTATTACTCTTAGATATTATATAACTTGATATTCCCATCAATATATATAAAATAGTCCACACTATTGGAAATAATATACCTGGTGGTGCAAAAGGAGGTTGAACCATATCTTTATATGAAGAACTAGATGTTAAAAGACCTACTATTGCACCTAGACCTACAGGTATAATTATACTTATAATTAATCTCTTATAATCTATTTTCATTTACTCACCCATTAAATAATATGTGGTTACTTATAAAATATTTCTACAAAAATGGCTTCAATTTTTCAACAGCTTGTTCTTGCATGGAAACATACTCTTCTAATAATCTATTAATTTGTTCATCATCATCTTTTTTATTTAATAGTCTTCTTCCTTCAATTATTCCCATATTGGTACCTTGCATAAGAAGTTCTGCAAGTTTTGATGTCGTATCATCCATCATAGTCTTCATTTCAATTCCATACCATGTCATAGCCTTATTCATAGCACCAGTCTCATGTGGATGTTTATCACTATATTCTGGATATAATTCATCTATTTCTTCTTTAATACGCTTATATTCCTCATATTGCCTATTAAGTTCATTATGTAAATCTTCATCTTTGACCTTATCAATAATAAAATGAATAGCATCCATTCCCATACATGTTCCTTTACTAAGTTCATCTAATACATTTACTTCTTGTTCTTGTTGTTCTTCTTTTTCTTTTTTCATTATCATCCCTCCACTTTTATTGTGGAAAATTATCAACTTTTTTATACAAAAAAAGAACCGGTATAACCGATTCTTTAAATTTATGAATAATTATTCAACGATTTCTGAAACTGATCCAGCACCAACAGTACGTCCACCTTCACGGATAGAGAACTTAGTACCGTTTTCAAGAGCGATTGAATGAATTAATTCAACTTCCATATCAACGTTATCTCCTGGCATTACCATTTCAACTCCAGCAGGTAATGTAATAACACCTGTTACGTCTGTAGTTCTGAAATAGAATTGAGGACGATAGTTAGCGAAGAATGGAGTATGACGTCCACCTTCTTCTTTACTAAGTACGTAAACTTCAGCTTCGAACTTAGTATGTGGAGTAACTGTTCC
>CACZTK010000004.1 GCA_902784095.1 uncultured Erysipelotrichaceae bacterium
ATCAAATTCATTTTGCGTTTTGTTAAACTCTTCTAAAAACAAATCAACAATAGCTCGTGTATTTCCTTTATGAGGTGTTCCTAATATAGTTAATATCTTCATATAATCAACTCCTAAAATAATTATATCATAAAAGATATGTATTTCCTGTCTTTATTTATATATATAATCAAAAAGATAGATTTTTTGAAATCTATCTTTTTAATAACCTATGAACCTGTACTACAATACTTTTTCATACCTAAGTTAAACAAATACTCACTTATAATAAATAAGAAAACTGTAAATAATGGCATTAATACATATAGTATATTTGTTGTCCTATCTGTTAAATAGTTTAATGGATAATAATTAATTAATACTACTGGAATAATAAAAGTAAAGAAAAATTTTACTGGTTTTTTATAAATACTTATTGGATATTCCGCTACTTGTTTAGTGCCATTAGTTATTACATTAATTGCTTCAATTCCTTGTACTGTTATAAAACAAAAACTAGCACCTATTATAAATAAAGATAGAATTAATATAACACAACTAATGATCATAATTACTAATAATAGTATTTTTAATAGGTTAATATTAATAATTACTTTTGTAGCACTATAGATGTATAAAGCAAGTGCACAAATAGTTCGTCCTAACTTTTCATAACATATATCACTACCTATTATTTGGATAAAAATACTTCTTGGTCTAATTAGTAATAAATCAAAATTACCCCTAGTAATCAATTTATCAAAACAATCAAACCCTCTACCAAATAGTTCGGTCAAAGAATAACCTAACCATATAGTTGAGAATCCTAATAGCATTTCATATATATTAAATGTATTAAGTAATTTAAATTTTATAAATAATGCATAAATAACAAATAATTCTACTAACATATAAATTGCTTGAGATAAACAACTTAATATAAATGATGCCTTATATTCAAGACTTACTTTTAAATGCATAGCTAAATAAGTTTTTAATAATTTCATATTAACCTCCTTGAATAGATGATTTTTGTAGCACTTTTTTCATAATCATCTTTCCAATTACAATTAATATCATTATCCATCCTATTTGCATTAATAAGTTTATTAATATGCTATTTAATCCAATATTACCAGAATATATTCTATACGATAAATCATTTATTAATCTAAATGGTAATACATAATTAACTACATTTATAATATCAGGTAAAAATGGAAGTGGAATTGAAACTCCTGATAATAAAGACATAATAGTATAAAATATACTTGCTATACCTTTATCTTCATTAGTAAAGAAACTAATACTTTGAATTATCATATTAATTCCTGTTATTATTATAGTTCCTAAGAATAGTGTAATAATAAATAGTAATAATGCTTCTAGTGAAGTTGGGGCTGTTAATCTATACTCTTTAGGTAATAGAGCAGCAAAAACTAATACTGGTAGACACCTTAGCATACACGATGCATATCTTTTTGATAGCATTTTTAAATACCACCACCAATATAAGTCATATGGTCTACACAATTCATAGGCAACTGTTCCATTTTTTATTTGTTCCATTATTTCATTATCTTTTATACTTGGGTATGTTAATCTAAAAAAAGCTTGATTTAACCAAACATAGCACATTGCTTGTTCAACACTAAAGTTAGCAATACTCGTATGTTGATAAAATGATGTGTATATAAATGATAATATAATTCCCCAAAAGAATTGAGTAGAAAGACCCGCAACTGCTGCTGCACGGTACTGCAATCCTACCATCAATTCACTTTTAAAATATCTATAATATGCTTTCATATATCATATTCCTGATACAGTTTTACTATTATATTATCAATATCTTCTTCATATACATTAACATCATCTATTTCACATACTTTTGAATACTCTCTAATAACTTTTGATATAGTATTTTTCTCCATGTTTACGTCTAATACTATTCTATTTTTACTCTTTTTTATTATTTCTGTATTTTTTATATTAGGAATACTATCTATTTTTTTGGATAGTATTTCTACTTTCTTATTTTTTTTGAATTTTTTCTTGATGTCTATAAGCTTCCCATCATATAACTTTCTACCATGTCCTATAACTATGATTCTATTAGTTAATGCCTCTATATCTGCCATATCATGACTAGTTAATATTATGGTAACTTTTTTTCTTTTATTTATTTCTTTTATGAATTTTCTGACTTCTACTTTGGATACAGCATCTAATCCAATAGTAGGCTCATCTAGAAATAAAATTTTAGGATCATGGATTAATGAAGCAGCTATTTCTGCTCTCATTCTTTGTCCTAGACTTAATTGTCTTACTGGTGTTGTTAAAATATCTTTTAAATCTAGTAATTTTACCAATTCTTCTTTTCTTAAATTGTAATCACTATCACTAACTTTATAAATATCCTTTAAAAGAATGAATGATTCTTCTACTGGGATATCCCACCATAGTTGTGATTTTTGTCCAAAGACAACTCCAATGTTCTTAACGTATTTTATTCTATTATTGAAGGGATTGAATCCATCTACTATTATTTCGCCACTATCAGGTTTTAGTATTCCTGTAAGCATTTTAATAGTTGTAGATTTTCCTGCTCCATTTGGTCCTATATAGGCAACTATTTCGCCTTTATCAATGTCAAATGACATATCATTTACTGCTTTTATCTCAGTTATATTTCTTTTTATTAAGGATTTAAAAGCATTCTTTAGACCACTATCACGTTTAACTACTTTAAACGTTTTACTGAGATTCCTTACTGTAATAAAACTCATACTTCCTCCTAATTATATTTGACATCTAAAAAAACTATTATTTTGGGTTTTACCTCCTTTCTTCTATAACGCAAAAAAGCCACATATTTTTATGTAGTACCCTTTAGGCATTATAGCCCAATACCAATAAATTTTGCAAAACGTCAAGATAATTATATAACAGTAATGAAAAAGATGCAATAACCATTTACTCTTTTATCTATTTTGTCTATATACTTTTATTGTATATAGTTCTAAACTTCTATCATCTTTATCATATAATACATTATCTATTATGGAAACCATGTGATAAAATTCTTTTTTGTCCCAACATAGTACTAAATACTTTCCATAATCTAGTTGTAAATCTTTTATTTTTAAATCTTTACCATAATTAGTAGATATATAATCTCTTTTTTTCATATATGTTTCAAATACTTCTATATCACTATATGAATTAGAATTTAGTTCTTTTGTAATATCGCATAACTCATTATATACATTTGCATAAACTTCATTAAAAACTTTACAAAGTGATCTTACAACACAATTACTTTTACCATTCCTATCGCAAATATAAAACTCCTTATATTTCATAAGTAATTCTCCTTTATACTTTTTTAGATTTATTTAATCTTAGTATAATGAATGAAATTACGAATGCAAATATAGTCATTATAGGAAATACTATAAATATGGATATTATTCCACCCTTAGCAAAACCATACCAATCATATTCTGAAATAACTATACCATTTGTTTGATGCACTACTATATTAATAGCATAATAAACTCCATATACTAGTGTAGTTGATATACCACCTAATGTATATTTGAAATTTAAATCTGTTTTTTCAAATAATACAAATGATCCAAAACTTAATATTGGTATTACTAAATGAAAGAAAAAATTAGAATTTTGATATAAGAATAAGAAATCTTTTCCATATAATGGTGATAAATATAAAAGTGTTACAAGAAATGTTAGTGTAACTGCTACTGTACCTACATATTTAATTAGATAAACACACTTAGGAATTTCTTTAACCTTTTTATTTAAATATAAATACTCATATACAATAAGTACTAAACTAGCAAGTCCTACAAAAATATTAGAATCTACTGTATAATATTTGAATACTGAAATACCAGGGGTTGCTAAAAGTTCTGTATTAGCCATAAATATAAATCCAGTTACTGAAAATATAGTTCCTAACATAGCCATAATAAATATTAAAATATTCATTATCATTGAAATTATTAATTCTTTTCTTTCCATTATATTACCGCCTACTCATAATTATATTGTTATCACATAAATATTAAATGCTTTTTTAGTATATCACAAAAAAATATTTTTTTATAAAAATATCCTTAATTTTTCTAGTGTTTACACTTAACTAGTCTTTTAATTACATTTATAGGTTTTCTATATTCTCTCTCATAAGCCATATATTTTTCTTTAATTGCTAATATTTGTTCATCTGTCAAATTCTCATACCCAGAAATAATTGGATGATGTCTTGATGAAATCATAGTATCTCTAGTCTTCTCATCTAAATAGTAATCACTAATTCTAACTAAACCTTCTATTTTCTTTCTATTCATAATAATACCTCTCTTTTCATAAAATATTATAACATATATATCTATTTTGTTTAATCATTTATATTTGATATTAATTAAAACATATTATATAATAATTTTTGAAAGGAGTTTTATGATGAGAAAATTCAAAAGTTTTGCTTTAGTAGCATTATTAGCAGTAGCAATAGTATTCGTAACTGGATGTGAACCAAAAAGAGAAGAATTAAAATTTGAAGGAAAAGAAGGAACTATTGTATTCAATGTAAAATCTGATGCTGGATACAAAATTTCAACTGACAAAGAGGATTTAAGAACTTCAAGAGAACAAGCAGCATTAGTTGGAAAAGATTTCAAAATTGGAATTGAATTCAATGATGATTTTGGTTATTTCTTTAAAGGTGATTGGGATGCATTAAAGAAAAAAAGAAAAGATAATACAGAATTTAAAGAAGTTACTTATAGTGACATTAAAGGTATTCAATATTTCTATGGTAGTTATATGTATTATGAAATAGAACTTCCATGTGGAGATAGTGAAAAATATAACTTGATCTTAACTGTTCGTGGTAACGAAGATAATGAAAAATCTGCTAAAGCTGCTATTAAAAATGAAGAAGTATTAGATGTACTTAATCATATAACTAGTATTACTTCAGTTAAATAATAAATAATAAAAGCACTTAACTAGTGCTTTTTTAGTGTTTAAATTTTTGTATTATTTTTTTCTTTTGTTCATTATAATCTTTCAAAATATAATGATACTTTTCATTTTGTGCTAGTAAATCTGCTGTTTTTAACTCATATAACTTACTTAGACCGTCTATACCAAATTTATTATACATATCATTTAATTTTCTATCATCAAGTTTAGTAAGATTAATATCATGGTAATATATTAAATCTGATACTCTATCTCTTATATCCATATCAATACTGTGTTTTTCTGCAAATAGTTCAAAGATTTTTTGCGAGATTTCCCAATGACCATAAAAATGTCCTACTTTATTTTCATCTTCAGTATAACATAAAGGTTTACCCACATCATGAAATAATGCCGCTAATCTTAAATCTAAACTATCAGAAACATTATCAACTACATGTAATATATGATCATACACGTCATATACATGCCATTCGTTATTTTGTTTAAAACCTTTACATACTTTTAATTCAGGAATCAACTCAAATAATTCTTTTTCTCTTATTCGTAAAATATCACTTGGTTTATCTCTTAATAAAATACTATATAATTCTTCAATAGTCATTTAATCACCCCAAACATCTATAGTATAACATAAAAAATAGGATATATAATATATCCTATTCTTACTCCTATTGATTAGCTTTAATTTTTAAAGATTTAATAATAGATAAAGTTTCTTTATCAAATTCTTTAGCTTCAGTTGGTTTTTCTTCTTCTTTATAATTTACTGACATATCAAATTTAGATCCTGGATAGATATCATCAGCAGCAACCATATAGAAATATCCATAATATTTATAAGCACTAGAACTTCCTGATCTACTATAATATCTTAGAGCTTTTCTTCCATTAATTTTTAATTGTTCTAATCCTGGAAGATATGACTTATCAAATAAATCTTTATCTTCAATAAATTCTAAATAATCATCAAATGTTGCTTTCTTATCTCCATATTTAGCTTTGTACTTTTGAGATGTATTATATGACATTCCTGATGTAGCAAAACCAATGATAGTTTTATCTGTTACAAGATAGAATGTTTTATTAACAGTTACACCTTCAGGTTGTTCTGTTGTAAACTCATATTTAGCCTTTCCTTCATCATTTTTTGGAACTGCAACTGTTACAGTACCTTTACCAAGTTCATATGATATTTCTACTGTTTCATCTTTCTTTTCTTCTTTCTTATTAGATTTCTTTTCACATCCTGTTAAAACAAATATACTTCCTGTAAATAATGTAACCGCTAGTAGTAAACTTAATGTTTTTTTCATATTTTTTCTCCTCCTTATTTTTTATGAGTTTAGTTTGTAAACCATACATATTTATAGTACTATTATTCTATATTTTTTTCAATACATTTTTTATTCTTATGCGCAGTAATTATACAATAGTTATATGAATTAATTGTTATTATAATATTATCTATCTCACAATAATAATTCTTTCCTTTTTTAGTTATTTTACAGTTTTTATCTAATACTTTATTTTTAATATACTCTACTACATTTAATGCATTTAAATCAATATTATTCTTAATTCTTTCTATTCCTAACTTTGTTGTATGAATTTTATCAATATTAGAAATCAATATTTTATCAATTTGTTCATTCATATGCTGTTTTCCCTCATTTCAAAAAATCCATAATGCCATCTATGTATACATAATTAGACATATCATATGATAAATTCTTATCTATCATATTCTTAGCCATTTTACATTCATTAGAAATCCTTTTTCCATTAATTAAAGGATCTATATATCTAATCTTAGAACCATGATTAACATAATATACATTATATGGTCTTTCCTTTGATATTTTTACTTTCTTAGCGTTTTTCCAAATACTAAAGATTTCATTATACTTTGATGATTCAATAATACTAATAATATCACTTTCTTTTAACCTATATAAATCACTTTTTGATATCTTGTTATCTTCATTTAATTTCTTTAAAATGTCCGCAATAAACTGCATTGAGTATCTAGTTCTATCTTCACGATAAATAATTGACAATCTGGTTGTAATTTTAACAAAATTTCTAGCAATTTTCTTTGTTTTAAATCCTAATTCACTTATTCTTTCTTCATTAGTTTGCACTTCGATGTCATTGTATATTTCTTCAACATTTTCATAATCTAATAAATTATATGTTAGTAAAGCATTAGATAAGGAATATTCTAATCTATCTGCTGATAATTTTGGAGTATCATTATCGGCAATAGGATATATATGATAGTCACAAACTTCTTCCAATTTTATATTATCTCTTTTTAATAATGACATTATTTCTTTTGAATTTTTAATTATCGATGTTGTCAAATCTTCTGTTGTTTCTTGCATCATATAGTCCCCATTTAAGAAATCAACACAATGCTTAAATACTGGTGTTGCTATATCATGTAATAATCCTGCAATAGTTTGTTTTTTATCATGAGTAAAGTTCCATACTATTAAAGCAACTGCTATTGAATGATCTAAACTTGAAAAGAAAAAATCAGTCTCAAATAAATTTGAATATATAGTACCACATGTAACACTTATATATTTTTGTGACAACAATTCCTTTGTATTAATATAGTCATTTAACCACTCTGGATACTCTGGTGATAATAAATGAAAATATTTTTTTATTAGTGGATCTACTCTGTCAACATAATTCATATTATTTCTCCTTTATATTAATCATCATATCATATTGCTTATATAAATACTGAACTCCATTTTCTAATCTAAAATAGTGTACTATATAAAATATTAAGAATACTAATAGTATAATTGTTATTGAAAAAAATATGTAATGAACAAAACCTAATGCTGCAAATAACAAGAATAATATCCCATAGAATATAGTTACTATTAAATGTATTAATCTCTCATGCTGAAAAAATCCTATTTTTATTAGATGTTTTTCAATTTCATTATCTGTAATTTTTTTATTACATTTTAAAAGTTTATCTATTTCATTAATATAATCATACAAATACTTTTTCATATTATCTCCTTTAAATAATTGATTTTAGTTATATCTTCACTTAGATTTTTGATGTACATATGCTATGCTATAAAAGCATTCTATCATCAATTTTCTATTTCACTAAAATACCATCAGCTACTTCACTACTTTCTCGCCTTTCACTAACATTTTGTATCACCTCTAACTTATCCAATCCTCTATTATTTTTAAAATACAAGTAATTCCAATATATGTTGTATCAAATCATATCTAAGTACTCTATCCTTATTTGCGTATTAGTGCTAAGACATAACATCCTTCAATTATCTCTTATACTTAGCAACAAATCATATATTTCTTTTGCTTCTGGAAATAGTTTATTATAATCAAATATTCCTGTATCATTGCCATTAGTTCTACTAGC
Organism: uncultured Erysipelotrichaceae bacterium; assembly: GCA_902784095.1. Lineage (GTDB taxonomy): Bacteria > Bacillota_I > Bacilli_A > RF39 > UBA660 > UMGS995. The sequence continues at coordinate 8,420 of CACZTK010000004.1, forward strand.
AAAATTTTCAAATTCTTTTATTACTTCATCAATATTATCCTTATTTACTAAATCATTAATAATCATCTTAGAGGCATCAATATATTTTCTAAATAATAAACAATAAATACATTGGAATAATCTATTTAATGGTAAAATTGTTTTCTTATAGATATCAATAACCATCTCCTCAGTTATTTTTCTTGGATTAGTTACTATAATCTTATTTGTTCTATATATACCTTTTTCTTCATCAACTAATCTAACTTCAGCATCGTCAGGTATTATTACGTCATAAATAGTATCTCCTCTAAATATAAATCTCAATATTTTATCTTCGGTAGAGAAACTAAATCCTCCCATTTTTTCAGGTCCTGTTTCATTCGGATTCCAAAGATTAGCAACAATTACTGTATCTAATTTAAATTCTTGACCACTAGCATTAGATTTTAATCCATCCATTACTCTGACATATTTACTCATACTACTATCCCCTCTCTAGTATACATACACTTTCAGAATGCCTTGCCATGGGGCTAAGAACATATGCTCTAGGCTTGTACTAGGTAAATAGAATATGTTTCCTAGTACCACTATTTTATTTGAAAACTACTTTCATTGGATAAAATTTCAATCCATTAATACATTGTTCTTTATCTGTATCTACAAAGCCAAGATGTTTATATATATCATGAGCGTATGGTGATGAGTTAACAGTAAAATATCCTTCTTTATTTAGTAATTTTACTTCTTCATAAAGTTTTCTTCCTATTCCTTGCTTATGATATTCTCCTTCAACAAAGAATAATGCTATGTGATTAGTATCTTTTGTTGCGATTACTCCTAATAATTTATTTTCTTTATCGAATGCACCGTAAAATTCTCTTTTATTTATCCATTCTTTATCATCAATTGATCTTTTGAATTCTTTGATTCCTTCTTCAGTATAATCTGGTGCTTCAAACTCTAGAAAAACTCTCCATACTAAATTTAATGCTTCATTCATTTCTTCTTTATTTATTTTTCTAATATTCATTTTAATTTTTCCTTTCTAAAACTGCGATTGATTCGCAATGCCCTGTCCTAGGGCGAAGAACATATGCTCTAGGGCTGTACTAGGTCAGCAGAACATGTTTCCTAGTTTCTATTTTTTATATCGTTCTAGGCTGAAGAACAAATCATATTAATCTATTAATATTCTTCAATATTTTATCCTTTACTTTATCATAATAAATAACATGTTCAATAGTTTCTTTTACTTCAT
>CACZTK010000005.1 GCA_902784095.1 uncultured Erysipelotrichaceae bacterium
ACACCTCCAAAGTTCTTTCTAAATATATTTTAACATATTTCTATGTTCTTTTTATTTAGTGTGAACTTTAAAGGTATTATAATCTTAAAATCTCTTTTTTTATATCTCTATTTCTTCATAATGGCAATTATCAATTCTAATAGATAAATTACCTTTATTCAAATCCGTATTTTTAAGAATATGATATATTGCTTTTAGTGGAGCATTGTGACTAACAATCAAAATTGTCTTATCACCATAATTTTCTTTTAAATAATCTATAAAGTCATTGCATCTTTTAAAAATATCTTGAACTTTTTCTACTCCACCATCGTCTGAATTTAAATTATAATCCCAATACTTTTTAGCATCATAAACGTCCCTGAACTTACCTTCAAATTCTCCTAAGTCTCTCTCAGTAAGTCTATCATCAATCTTAATTTCTACTCTATCTCCTATTAAAATCATTGCTGTTTCAACTGCACGCATAAGAGGAGATGAAAAACATACATCATAATTTTTTTCTTTTATTTTTTCTTTAAGTATTGCTGCTTGATTTCTCCCATTATCACTAAGAGGGATATTTTCTTTTCCCTGCATCTTTCCCAATTGATTAAATACTGTTTCAGCATGTCTTACTAAACATATTTTCATGATGACACCTCTTTTAATTTACCAGATTTCGTATACACAACAAATTTAGAAAGATAACTACCATCATATGTAGAATAACCACTAATATAATAATATTTATCTTTTTCCACAATATTTGTGAAAAAGTCATCTTCATTATCTCCATATTTATCTACCAATAATTCTTTAAGATTACTATCATATTTAGCTATTATCCCATCATATGAGAAAACATTTAATTCTGAGGTAGATTTTTCTTTATTATAAATTCCTGTTTGTCCAACTACTACTATATTTGAATTAGAATCAACGATTACTCGATTATATCTTTCTATACCTTTACCAGTATATACCTTACTACATAACTCTTCTAAATCAAAACTATACTTAACTATTAAAGCATCTGTATCGTAGTCCATTTTATCTTCTTTAACTTTCTTAGAACCAACAACAAATATATTTTCTCCATCTGTAGCTATTCCTGTAAATCCAATTGTATCAGTAAAATCATATGTTACAGTATCAATTAGTTCTCCATCCAAACTATATTTAGAAACTATCCCACATCTTGCATAATCTTTACCAACTGCATAAATATAATTATCATATATCATTAAACTATTATATAAACCGGATTTTGAACCTCCATAGTTCTTTTTCCACATTTCTTTTAACTCTTTATCATATTTTATGATGAAAGCTCCACCTTCATCAGAAACGCCTAATGTCATATTTTCATAGATACTTTGTCCAACAACAATATAACCATCATCAACAACAATAACATCAGTGAATTTAGAATTTCCTAAAACTTGAAATCTCCTGTCTGCTAAAAACTTACCATCTTTATCAAACTTAGAAATAACAGCAGATCTAACACCTTCAGAGTGTTCTTTTTTATTGAATTCATAACTTCCTACGGCAACGTAGTTCTCTTCTTTAGTATCTTTCTTGACAGAAGCAAAACTACTATTATATTTCTTATTATACAGTGTTTCCCACTTTTTTTGATTATCTTTATCATAGAGAGTTATTTTTGCTTTCTCATATCCTTCATTATTATTACTATTACTTCCTACAGAAATAATTTCGTCATCTACTACTTCAAAATTATTAATACTATCAAAATATACTATTTTCTTTTCTTTGAAGAACTTATCATAAACTAAAAATCCAAGATCAAAAACTAAAACTAATACACATATTACTACAATAATTCTTAATATCCTTTTAATCTTCTTATCCATGGTTTACCTCTCTTAAATAAATTCAAGTATAAAATAATTCTTCTTTCCTTTTCTTATAACTATATATTTTTGTTCTATTGCAACACTTTTAGTAACATTAAAATTATAATTCTCTACTTTTTCTCCGTTTAAAGTGATAGATTTATTATCAATAAACTCACGAGCTTCACGTTTACTCTTGCAGATTTCTTCATCTACTAATAAATCAACTATATTTTTTTCCTCACTAATTGTTTTAGAACTTACTCCCTTGAATGCCATTTCTAATTGTTTTGCAGATAAGTCCTTAATACTACCACTAAACAATGATTCACTAATTTTTACTGCTTCATTGTAACTTTCATCTCCATGCAAATCCGTAATAATTTCACGAGCAAGTGCTTTTTGTCCTATTCTTAAATGTGGTGCTTCATTATGTTCTTTCATAATACTCATTATTTCATCAGGTGTTAGAAATGTAAATACTTTTAAGTATTCTTCTACTTTTGAGTCATCAACATTTATTAGGTACTGATATAATTCATAACTAGAAGTCTTTTCTTCATTTAACCATAAAGCATTCCCTTCACTCTTACCAAATTTTTTACCAGTAGCATCTAGTATTAATGGCATAGTAAATCCATATACTTCTTTTCCTTCAACTTTTTTAATTAAATCTATTCCAGTTGTAATATTTCCCCATTGATCTGAACCTTCGGCTTGTAAAATACAATTTTTTTCACGTAATAAGTGTAAGAAATCATATCCTTGCATTAATGTATAACTAAATTCTGCATATGTTATACCCGTTTCTAATCTTCTTCTAATAATGTCTTTGTCCAACATATAATTAACATTAATATACTTTCCAACATCTCTTAAAAAAGTTATTAAATCCATATCTTTCATCCAATCATAGTTGTTAACTACTTCACAATTACCATCAAAAATATCTGTAACTTGTTTCTTGATAGCCTCTACATTATTCATAACTGTATCTATACCAATAATTTCACGCTCAGATGTTGGTCTAGGATCTCCAATAAGTCCTGTTGCTCCTCCTACTAGTAATATTGGGTGATGTCCTGCACGAGCTAATCTTTTAGCAGTAACCAAAGATGAATAATGTCCTAGATGTAGTGAGTCAGCTGTTGGATCTGTTCCCCAATAAAAAGTAATACTTTCATTATTAAGTTTTTCTTCTAAATCTTCTCCTGCAACATCTTTAACTAAACCTCTCCATTTTAATTCTTCAAATAATTTCATATTCTTTCCTCCTCATAAAATATAAAAAAGTCCTATAACATAAGGACGAAACTTCCGTGGTACCACCTTATTTTATAGAACTTCTATACACTCATTATGTTAACGCCATCTACGATTTTTCTCATAATTTGTATTTCATAATTATAAATTTCTTAGTTTTCACCAACCACTAAGTCTCTAAAATAATTTATAAATACTACTTATAATTACTCATTGAAAAATTACAACTTTATTATAACACATTATAATAAATTTACAAACACTTATTTTAAAACAAGTTTATAATCTAAAAAAACTGCATACTGCAGTTCTTTATATACTATAATTTTTCTATTTCTTCTTTTGTTAATCCCGTATACATAGATATTTTTTCTATATCCATATTATCTTTCTTCATACTCTTTGCTATTTCTTGTTTTCCTTGATTTAAGCCCTCTTCTTTAGCTATACTAATACTTCCACTATATGTTGCCATTCTATCATGTTCTACATCATAGTAGTATGCCATATCTTCATCTTCACTATACTCTTCCATACTATCTAATATTCCTTCCTTTATTTCTTCTTCCATACTTAATTCTTCTACTAACTCTTTTAACTTCTCATAATCATTTTCTACAAGCATTGCTCCATATCTTATTATCTCATGTAATTTCTCATCATACTTCTTTATGTCCTTATTATACATAATATTATGACATTCGTAAATATTTACATGATATATTTCTAACATATCTGTGCATTCATAATTATACTTATCTTTTAATGTATACTTTTCTATTATTTCTTTTTTATCTTTATTTATGTAATCTAGGTTAAAATTTATTTGAATACATTTTTCTATTTTCTTATAATCTTCTTTATTCTTTAATTGATTTGAATAGATATGCGTTATATACATTAGATTTCTATTTCTTCTGGATTCATCAAAGCATACATTCATTTCTAAGTTTACTTTCATATTTATTGATAGGATTATTCTTACTATTACATCTCTTGCTTGCCTTTTATCATTTCTACTATATAATATTTTATCATTGGGAAGTATTTCAATAGTTTCTTTTATCTCCTTATATGGAAGTTGTAAGAATGTAGATATTAGATAGGCTGTACGTTCTTTATGATTCTCATCACCAAACATCTTTTTAAATAACAAATCAAAGCTCATTGGGATTAATTCTTTTCTTTTTGTTGTACTTATAATTAGACCTCCCTTCCAACTAAAAAGTAGAAGGTATGTTTTACCTTCTACTTATATTATTAGATTTTTAATAAGTTTCCTACCTAAATATCATTTTTTTTGCATATAATCCTAAAAAAACACACTCAAGTGTGTCTTCATTATTTAATTTCAATAGCCTCTAGTTTTTTAACAACATCTTTAGTAACTTCTACTGCTTTATCTCTTACTTCTTCAGCAGCATCCTTTAATACAGGAGTTCCTTTTTTAACAGCTAAATCAACTAATTCATCAGCTTTTTTCTTAATTTCGTTACCTTTTTTCTTAGCAATCTTTAAAGCCTTTTCTTTATCTAAATCTTTTAATTCAGCTTTAATTTCAGCAACTTTCTTATCAAATTCTTCTTTTAATTCTTCTGGATCAATTTCTTTAGCTTTATTTACTAACTCATCCATTTTTTCTTTTAAATCTGCACGTAATTCTTTTCCTTTTTTAGGTGCAAATAAAAGTCCAAGTCCAGCTCCTAAAGCAGCTCCTAAAACAAATTTTCCTGCTCCACGTTTATTCATAGTCTTCATCCTCCTTTTTCTTCCTATTAAATAACTTACCAACATTTTCAGTAATACTGGTAATTATCTTAGTACTAATTAAGTCTACGCTTGATGTTACCTTATTTATGACACTAAATAAGCCATTCAACGAATTTACTTTATCGTCAACATTATCTAGAATCCTATCAACTTTATCAAGAGTTTGCATTAATCTCAATCCTAAGATAATTAGTACTATCATTAATATTATACCAAATATGTATAAAATTATAGATAGAAATTGCGCTAAATCAATCACTTTACACCTCTCCTTTACTCTTTTTCATACATCGAATCTATTAAATCAAATAGATTATCATCATCATCAATATTGTTATCTTCTTCTTGTTCTTGTCTTAATTTTGCTTCATATTCTTCTTTATCCACAACAGGTGCAATTTCTTCATTAGAAGTTTCTTTATCTTTTTGCTTATCTTTATAATCAATATTATACTCAAGACCTAGATCATTATAATATTCTTCAGCATCCTCAATGGTCACCTTTTTAATCTCTGGTGTTTCATCATCAGATAAATCAACCAATTCTTGATCCATTAAATTACTTTCATCCTCTTGCTCTATCTCATCTTCAATATCATTACTTAAATTTCCATATGCTTTTCTTCTAACATCATCTACATTTATTTTTTCCCTTGAAAAACTACTAGCTATTCGTATCTCTCTTTTTGGAGAAATTTCTTCTTTAGTGTAGTTTTTATCTAGAATACCATATATTGGTGAAATAATAGGAGATGGTCTAAAATATGTTTTATCATCCTTATCATATGTACCATATTCAGGTTCTGGAATAGGAAGTTCATCCATTCCATACAATTTATGGTGTCTTTCTTCGATAGAAGGTCTAATATTTTTTTTCTCTGGTATCTCTACTGGCTTTTCGTGTGTTCTAACAGGGATTTCTTCTTTTTGATCATGTTCTTCTATTTCTTCTTGTTTTACTGCACTTGCTCTGAATTCTTCTAACTCATCTACAGGTTCTTCTTCAACCATAAACTCACTATCACTAATGATAGGAAAACCTTTTTCTTTTTTTGGTTCTTCTTCTAGTTTTTCCTCATATTCTTCATCTTCTTCAAAATCACTATGATTAGTTATTTTTACTTCTTCTCTTTCAGGTAAAACTATCTTTTTAGCAATTGGTTTTTCCTCTTTAATTTTCTTTTCTTTAACTGGTTTTATCTTTTTTGGTTTTTCTTCTACTTCTACATATTCTTCTTCAAAAAGAGCATTCTTAAGTTTGTCCATTAATTTCATACTTACACCTCTATTCTCCTTCATCCATCTTTACTTTATCTTCATCTTTGTCTGAATCATCAATATTATCAAATTCATTAACATAGTTCAAGAAGTTAGATGTATCTTTCTTTGTCTCAAATATATTATAAGTTTCTTCTTTATAATCTAATGCATTTTCTCCAACTGTTGTTTCTAATACTTTATCATTGTATTTAACTGTTCCAATCAACATACAGATATTTACAACACTATCATCTAAATCCTTTTTCTTAACAACAGCTTCTACTTTAGTATAATTATACATAGCTTCTATGTAATAAGTATCTTCTTGTTCTTTAATTTCAAAGTATCCAAACTTTTTCTTATTTTCTATTTTTCTAGAATAGTATACATTACTATCTTCCTTATATTCTTTTTTTACTTTATGATAATAACTAACTACATCTGTATATACATAATAATAATTACCATCAACATCTTTCATTATAGAATTATAATCATTCTTATTAACAAATGATAATTCTCTTGGAAGATAATAACTATATCCATCATAACTAGTATTTTTAAGTTTCTTACTATTTCCACTAATTATAGTAGAATCTATTATTTCATCAATACTTTTATTATTTAATTTATTCATACTACATCCTGTTAAAAGTATAGTTGAAATAGTGAGTATAATAAATAATTTTTTCATATTCCACCTACTCTATATTTCATTATAACAAAAAATCACTAAAATAAAAATATTTTAAGTAATTATTTACTATTTTAGACATTTTTTAGACGATGCTTCTAAAGCATAAATTGGCATTCCATCACTAGAAAACTTATCTTCATATTCTGTTGTTATTAATTCTTCTTCGCTATCATTATGCAAATCTAAAGAAACATTATTGATATAATAATCATGATTACTAAGTGTTTCAATTGAATAAGTAAATAAATCCTTATTATCTGTTCGAAGATAAATTTGTTTCTCATCCTTAAAAACTGAATCATATTTATCTAAAAATATATTACTAGTTAATCTACGAGAATGATGTCGAACCTTAGGCCAAGGATCAGAAAAATTCAAATAAATTCTATCTATTTCATTTGAAAAAACTTCATCTATTATTAAAGCATTCATTCTAATAATTAATAAATTTGGGATATCTTCATCTAATTTTTGAACACTTTTAGCAAGTATACTATCCTGTCTTTCTATACCAATAAAATTAATATTTTTATACTTTTTAGCATTTTCTCTAATAAATTTACCCTTTCCCATACCAATTTCTATATATATAGGATTATCATTCTTAAACAATTCATTCCATTTACCAATATATTCAGTTGGATTATCTATTAAATACTTAGAATTTTTAAGTATTTCTTCTTTGTTTTTAACATTTCTAATTCTCATCTAAATTCACTCATTTCTATATCAATATTGTATCATATAAGACTTTTTTTGCATATAATAAAACGAATAGAGGAATTTTTATGAATAATATGTTTTATCCATATATGAATGATACTAATATGATGAATCAACCATTTCAATACAATAAAGTAATGGAACTAGAGCAAAGAATAAATAGAATAGAAAAAGAACTTCATAGAGTTCATAAAAGATTAAATACTATAGAAAATCAAAAAACAATGCCATTAACTTCTAATATTGATATAAATGATTCTTCTAATCTATATATGGTTTAAGAACACAAATGTGTTCTTTTTTTTATTAATTTGTTATTCTGTGATATAATATATTATATAACAGAAAGGCTGTTGATAATGTGACAAGATTAATAGAATTAGATAAAGAAAAATATGAAAATTTTCAAAAAGAGAGTCCTAAATCTCACTTTTTACAATCATATTATTGGGGAGAATTTTCAAAAGCTAAAAAGAATCTTACTCCATATTATATGGGATTAGTAGATGAAAAAGATAATGTTTTAGGAACTTGTTTATTATTAGAAAAAAAACTTCCACTTAGTTATTCTTACTTCTACTCACCTAGAGGTTTTGTTATAGATTATAGTAATGAAGAACTAATAAAAGATATGACTGAGAAAGTATTGGACTTTATTAAAACTAAGAAGGCGATATTTTTAAAAATAGATCCAGATATTATTAGAAAAGCATATAACTATAATAATGAAGAAGTAAATCAAAAATTAGATGCTGATAAAGTGTATAACATATTAAAAGGAATTGGATTTAAACATCTAGGATTTACTAAAAATTTTGAAACAATGCAACCTAGATATACTTTTAGAATAGATATGGAAAACCAAACTCTAGAAGAGATATATGAGCATTTTTCAAAAACAACTAAGCAAAGAATTCAAAAAGCAATTAAATTAGGTACAGAAGTAGCAATAGGAAATATAGATGATATTGATACTTTCTACAAACTTATGATGATTACAGAAAGTAGAAAAGATTTTGTATCATATGATAAAGATTACTATAAAACTCAATATGAGATTCTTTCTAAAAATGATATGGCAAAACTATTTCTAGGAAAAATCAATACTACTAAAATTATTAATAACTTAGAAAAAGAATTAGATGATGTTAAAATCAAGAAAGAAAAACTTGGTGAAGCTACAAGTAAAAGTGCTAAAAATAAATTAAAAGAAATTGAAAAAACTACTGAAAAAATAAATAATGAATTAACTAAATACAAAGAAGCAAAAGAAAAATATGGTGAAACAATAACTCTAAATGCTCATATGATTATTAAATATAATAATAAAGCTTGGGTATTATATGCCGGCAATCATAATATCTTAACTGAAAGTTATGCAAATTATAATACCTATTATGAACATATCAAATATGCATATGAAAACGATATAAAAATATATGATCAATTTGGAACTATTGGTGATTTATCAAAAGATAATCCAAGACTTGGTCTTCACGAGTTTAAAAAGAAATTTGGAGGAGACTATGTTGAATTTTTAGGTGAATTTGATTATATAACCAATAAATTTATGTATTTTGTATTTACAAAGTTAGTTCCACTTTATAGAAAACTAATTAGAAATAGAAGTAAAAAGGTGATAAACAATGAAGTTAAAAGATATAAATAAAAAAGACTTTGAAGACTTTTGTTTAGAAAGTGAATATGATAATTTCTTTCAGAGTAAATATTATGCTGAAATAAAACGTCTTGATAATTATCACACTTATTTTGTTGGGTTAGAAGAAAATGGTAAAATCTATGCAGCAGCATTATTATTATCAAAAAACATTTCAATACTACAAAAACGAGGGTTTTATGCTCCAAGGGGTTTTATAATTGACTATAAAAATGTTGATTTAGTAAGAAGTTTTTCTAAAGAATTAATTAATTATGTCAAAGAAAAAAATGGAGCATATCTAAAAATAGATCCTCTTATTACCTTATATGATAGAGATAATAATGGTAATATTATAGAAGGTGGAATCAACAACACAAAAATAGTAAATCAACTAAAAGAAATAGGTTGGGTTCAAGAAGATGGTGAGCTATCCTATCCTCTTGAAGATAGAATTTTATATAAATTAGATTTAAATAGTAATGAAGATGAATTATTTAATAATTTTTCTGATGATATTAAAAAAATTATAGAAACCAATAATAATATTGGTATAACTACTAAGAAACTTGAAAAAGCAAATATTCAAAAATTAATTGATATTATTGATAGAAGTACTATAGTTGTTGATAATTTAGGTATTAGTCCAAGTAATTATAAAGAAATAACTAATATTTTAGATAACCATAATCTTTTAGATATTACAGTTGCAGAATTAAATATTGATCAATACTTAGAATTTTTAATTAATAAAAAGAATACTACTTCTAATGAAGAAATTGATAAAAAAATTGAAGAAGTAAAACAACTTCAATACCAGTATGGACATAGTATTTTAATTGGACTAACACTAGGAGTAATTTACCATAATGAATATTATGTACTAATACATGCTGCTAATTTAGTAGATAACAATTTATATCCATTAGAAACCATATATTGGGAAACTATTAAAAAAGCAAAAAGTATGAATTGTAATACCTATAATTTCTATGAAATAGGAGATAAAATAGAGAACAATAAAATGCTTAAAGAAATAAAAGGTTTCAATGGAAACATAGTAGAATTAGTTGGAGAGTTTAATTATATATTGAATACTTACTATTATAAAAGAAGTATGAAGAAACAAAAAAAGGCTTATTACTAAGCCTTTTTCTTTAACTTTTTAATAAAATTATCTCCATATATATCCCTTATAGAATTAGTTTTATCCATATAAAATAAATATACAATAGAACCTATAATAGAATATATAATAATTATAAATAAATTAATAATTCTAGCTTCTGAATATATAGGAATAATTAATTTAACAATTAATAGTGAAATAACCATTATAATAGTACCACATAGTTCATTAACTGCCTGATTAATAGTTTTTTCATAGTTGACACCACAATAAATATTAATTGCTACTAAACAAATAATAAATGATAATGTATATGCAAGTATTGTTGCAATTACCGGTCCATAATACCCAGGAAGTCCTAAGCTATATAATTCATTAATTAAACTAACATTAATAAGGGCTTTTAAAAGTAATCCTGAAATTAAACTTATAAACACTACTTTATAATATTTTAAAACTTGGCATATTGTAACAGCAACAGTATATAAAGATGTTATAAATGCTACAAAAATATATAATGTGAATATAGAGGCACCATAATGACTAGCACCATAAAACAAATAATATATTGGTCTTGCTAGAAAACTTAATCCTACTGTCATCGGTAAAATTAAAAATATTAACATTTGAAAGCTTTGATTAATTTTTTTTCTAACATCATCCATATTATTAGTAACATATGATGATGTTAAATTTGGAATTAAGCTAACTATCATACCAGTTGAGATTGCAATTACAATCATATTAAATTTAGCTCCCCAAGTAGAAAAAATACTCATAATTGATTCAGCATCTTTTACACCATATAATGGGCCTAAGTTTTTTACTACAGTAAATGTATCAACAACACTATATAAAGATTTAAATATATCAATCATAACTAAAGGAAATGCATATATTATAATCTTTCTACATATTTCTTTATCAGTAATTCTTGGTTCTTTAGACCCTTTTGTATTAAATTTTTTTCTATTTTTAAATCTTGTAACAAAAAGATAAAAGTAAGCAGTTAAAGAACCTAATGTTGCTCCAAAAACAGCTATACCAACAGCATTTCTTAATTCCAACTTAAACACTTTAAATACTAGAAAGCTTCCTATAATTATTATAGATACTCTAACTATTTGTTCTATAACTTGTGAAATAGAAGCTGGACTAATAAACTTATGTCCCTCAAAATAACCCCTATAAATACTTAAAACAGGAACAACTAATATTGCTGTTGAAATAACTCTAATTACATATGTAACATCTTCTAAAGTATTACCACCTTTTAAATCTCCTAAAATAAGTTTAGAAATATTAGGGGCAAATATAAATAATATTATAAAACATATAAGACCCAAAGTTAAAGCTATCTTCTTTCCGATATAAAAGGCCCTTTTCTTAGCATCTTCATAACCTAATGTATGATATTCACTGATAATTTTACTTATTGCCAATGGAATTCCAGCAGAAGATATAGCCATAAATAATAAATAAATAGTATATGCATATCCATATAATGCTCCACCCTTTTCTCCAATTATTGAGTAAAATGGTATGACATATAAAATACCCATAACCTTTGATATAACTATTCCTAAGGTAGCTACAAATGCTCCATCTACAAAGTTATTCTTTTTCATAACTTTATATTTATCTATTCTTTTTTTCATATTATCAACATCCTATTATAATGATAACATAAATATAACTACTTAACCATAATAAATTACCATAGCAGAAAAACAAAATACTTGTTCTTCCCCAAATATTGAACAACTAACCTGGTATTTTATATCGATTATTTCTTTATCAGTACTATCTAAAAATTCATTAACAGCATTTTCTAAGTCTTTTTCATCCTCTAAATCAAACATTTTTATTTTCATAGTCTCACCATATCTAGAGTAAAACTTTTTATCCACAAAAATTGTTGAAAAAAATTTTTCTATATTTAAAAAACATCTCATAAAAACAAAAACAGACTATTTTTTATTTTTTATAGCCTGTTTTATTATTATTTAACAACAATATTAACTATTTTTCCTTTAATCACAATAACTTTAACTATTTCTTTACCATCAATATGATTTTTAACATTTTCTGCGGATAAAGCTTTTTCTTTAACTGTTTCTTCATCTTCATCAATACTAATAGTTATAGTAGCACGAACCTTACCATTTACTTGAACTGCTATTTCTCTTTCTTCTTCTACTATCTTAGATTCATCATATTTAGGCCATTCAGAGTTGCAAATAGGATTATTTCCAATTTGTTCATTTAACTCTTCTGTTATATGTGGTGCAAATGGATTAAGTAGTGTTAAAAGAATAGTATAATCCGCTCTAGTAAGAGTATTCATTTTGTCATATTCATTAACCATTATCATTAAAGCTGAGATTGCTGTATTAAATTTAAGATTTAAAATATCTTCTTCTACTTTCTTAATAGTTTTATTAACTAATACTTCATTAGTATAATTATCACCATCAACAACCTTATCTTTTAATTTCTCAACTCTTTCTATGAATCTTTTACATCCTCTTAAAGAATCAACACTCCAAGCTGCATCCTGTTGATAATCACCTATAAACATCTCATATACTCTTAATGTATCTGCTCCATATTCATTTACAATATCATCAGGATTTATAACATTTCCCTTTGATTTAGACATCTTTAATCCGTCTGGGCCTAAAATCATACCATGACTTACACGAGTATCAATCATTTCACGATTAGGAACTAATCCATAGTCATTTAGCATCTGTACCCAAAATCTTGCATATAATAAATGTCTTGCAGTATGTTCCATACCACCATTATACCAATTAACTTTATTCCAATACTTCATAGCATCCATTGAAGCAAATTCGTTCTCATTATGTGGATCCATAAATCTTAAGAAATACCAAGAAGATCCTGCCCATTGTGGCATAGTATCTGTTTCTCGTTTAGCATCATGACCACATTTTGGACATTTACAATTTACCCAATCAGTAATCTTAGCAAGTGGACTTTCACCAGTATCAGTTGGTTCATATTCAGCAACATTTGGTAATACTAATGGAAGATCTTTTTCATCCATTGGAACCCAACCACATTCTGGACATTTTATCATTGGTATTGGTTCTCCCCAAAATCTTTGTCTAGAGAAAATCCAATCTCTCATTTTATAATTATTCTTTCTTCTAGCAATACCCTTTTCTTCCAAACTCTTAGTTATTGCTTCTTTAGCTTCTTCTACTGTTAGTCCAGTAAATTCTTCACTATTAATTAACTTAGCCCCAATTCCTAAATACTCAGTCTTTTCATATGCTTTATCTGAAACATCTGCTCCTTCTCCATCAATTACTTGAACCATTGGAATATTGTGAGCTTGCGCATATTCAAAGTCCCTTTGGTCATGACTAGGTACAGCCATAACTGCCCCTGTACCATAACTTCCTAATACGAAATCTCCTAAATAAATTGGAACTTCTTTTCCTGTAACAGGATTAATTGCCTTAATACCTTTTACTTCTACTCCAGTTTTTCCTTTATTAAGTTCAGTTCTATCCATATTAGATTTAGTCATTGTATCTTCAATATATTTATTAACTTCATCTTTGTTCTCTACTCTTGGCATTAATTCTTTTATTAATTTTCCATCAGGTGCAATTACAAAGAATGTTATTCCATAGATTGTTTCAATACAAGTAGTAAAAATTGAGAATTTTCCACCACCAACGATATCAACATCAACTTCTACTCCACTTGATTTACCAATCCAATTAATTTGACCAAGTTTAACTCTATCTGCAAAATGAGTATCATCTAAACCTTTTAATAAGTCTTCAGCATAATCA
>CACZTK010000006.1 GCA_902784095.1 uncultured Erysipelotrichaceae bacterium
AAAAAAGATAATAAATATTATGCTGAAGAACCAAAAAATGGTATTTATCAAATAACTGAAGAAACATTCAATACTATTAAAAATTATACTAAATAAAAAAACGAACCATCAAATAATTGATGGTTCGATTCATTTAAGTGGAGCGATAACAAAGGTTATTCAAAACTCCTAATAGGAAAAGTTGATAAACAACTAATCTCTAAAATCATTATACCACATTATTAATATTTAAAATAATTTTTTAAATTCTTTTCAAAAAAGTTTGAAAATATGCTATAATAGCTAATTACATGAGGAGGTCTAGAAATGTTTGGCAAGAAAAAGGCAAAGCAACAAAAAGAATCATTAAATTTTAAAAGTGAGAATTATGAAATGAAAGAGAGATATAACTCTATTGACTTAGTAGTAGCAAATTTAGAATATATTTCAAGCGAACCAACACCATTTGGCCCGATGGTTAAACACACAGAACAAAGATATATATTTGAAATAATACATGAAAATGGTGAAAAAAGATTTAGAGAAATATTTACTGGATTTATAGCAGATAATCATGGAGGATATTTTGATCTTCCATATGTAATTAATGTAACTCCACTAAAAGATGCTTTTAATGATGTATCAGATATTATTCCTAAATATGGATTATTGTTAGTATTAAACAAAGTAAATATTAAAGAACCTTCAAAGAAATTAGAAAGAAACCATAAATAATTAAAAACTAATCTAGGGATAGATTAGTTTTTTGTGCCATTAACTTATATTTACTAGTCCTTGTCAATGTTTTTTTTGTGATTGTTTTATTAGTCTTTTTTGATACGGTTTATCTCGCCATATTTCTTCAGGCATATGTTTAATACTTGAAGGTCTACCAGGCTTTATTTCAATCATATAGTTATTGTTAAATTTTTTATAGTTTTCTTTGAAGTTTCTTAATAAAATTAACCTTTTCACCATTGGATACACAGAATTCCAACATATGTATATATGATGCCTCACCATAAGTTAAAGGCAATCCCAAAAGCAACTTTTTATATAAAGTTAAATTATGGGGAGTAACAATCAATTTTCTAAAATCATTAATATCTATTCCCACTTTAGATACATCTAGTTTAGTTGAACTTTCTAGTAACTTTTCAGAAGGACTTTTTACATGTTCTTCTTTACTAGAAATATTATACTTTGATAAAAAATTATTCATGACCATATTTGCATATACTTTTCTATCATTATCATTGATAAATTCCTTTGGTATACTACCATATATTTTATATGATTGTATTAATCCTCGCGCATGTGCATCTACCTCAGTTGTAAATACATTATAATTAGCTACATAAAACCATTTGATTTTAGGCAATTGCGTACATATGGAAAACAATTTTGCTTCAATATCCCCATTATATTTAATAACTCTATCATTTTGTCTAACATGTGCAAATTCATGAAAAATTATACTTAGAATAAGATAATTATAATAGTCTATTTTGCCTCCGTCTAAATGTTCTGATAATAATAAATTATTATAACTTCGTTCTAAAGACTCTTTTAAATTTTCCATATAAAATGTCATTTCATTTGGTGTAGTACTTGCACATGCCTTTTCTGAGGATACTTTAGCAAAAGATATTTGTGGAATATTAATGTAATTGTTTAGCCCAATAATTATTTCACATATCCTTTTTATATCACTTTCATTCAAAATTTTTCTATTCTTATTCTTATCTAATACCAATTGTAATATTTCATTCATCAGATTACACCTTCAAATCGCAATATATGGTATCATTAAACTGATAATTTGTCAAAAAACATATCATATTGATACATAATCATGTTTGACAGGCAAACAATAGTGTGATAACATATTAAACCAGCAACGAAAAATATATCAAATTTATATAGCAAAAAGGGGGAGTTAATATGGTTTATTTGTTTGAAAAGAAACCTAAAAAATTTAGAAGTGATTATGGCATAGAAGGAATAACTGATAAAGATGTATTTAAAAAAGGACCTGCTATGATCGTAATTCTTGCGCAGACTTGGTTTTTGAGTAGCATAAATGGTGCTATTAAATTGATTTCTGGTTTAGTAAATCCAAGAGTTAATGATAAATATGATCCAAATAGAAGATTGTTTGGTCTTGGCTTTGGTAGTTGTTCTT
>CACZTK010000007.1 GCA_902784095.1 uncultured Erysipelotrichaceae bacterium
CATGAGTAATCTGACATGTCTCTTTATTATAAATAAAAATAGTATCAGTGAGAAAGTACCTCACCAACACTATTTATTATAGAACCAGAAGTAATTCTTCTTTTTTTCTTTTTAATTACAGATTGAAAATAGATATTATAAGTGTTATAATGTAATGTGTGAGGTTTATATGAAAAAAAGAATAAATAGAGCTAAAGATAAGCTTATAAAATATATTAAAAGAGTAAAAGTTGAACATTTAATTAAAAAATATATAGACAATAATGTAATTTTTCTTACATTTGTTTTAACATGCGTATTAAATTCTACATTACTTAGATTTTTTACGATGCATACAATTGAAAACTATCTTGCATTTAAACCTATTCTTGCTGATGTTACAATATTAATATTAGTTGGATCATTTGGATATTTATTTAAACCTAAAAATAGATTTTTATATTTTATGATATGTGAGATTTTCTTTACAGCAATTTGTATGATTAATTCTTGTTATTATACTTTTTATACATCTTTTGCATCAGTGTCAATGTTATCTTTAACGCAATATATTACATCAGTTGGAGATGCAGTCGTTGAAAATGTAATGCAACCAAAGGATTTTGTTTATTTAATAGGACCAATTATTCTAGTAATTAATCATATACGAATTAAGAAAAAAAGTTATTATAAAAAAATAGAGACTAAACCTGAAAGAAAGAAAAGAACAATTAAAACATTGACTGTAGGTGGAGTACTTGCTGTATTATTTTCAGTTACATTAACACCACTTGATGTCACAAGATTTGCAAAACAATGGAATCGTGAATACATAGTAATGAGATTTGGTATTTATATTTATCAATTTAATGATGTTGTTACATCACTACAACCAAAAATAAATTCATTATTTGGTTATGATAATGCCATGAAGAGTTTTAAAGAGTATTATGAAAATACTAGTGATGAACCACAAAAAAATGAATATTCAAATATATTTGAAGGTAAAAATGTTTTAGTTATTCATGCTGAAAGTATGCAAACCAACTTACTTGATTTAGAATTTAATGGTAATCCAGTTGTTCCTAACTTAAAGAAATTAGCAAGTGAGGGAATGTTCTTTTCAAATTTCTATTCACAAGTAAGTGTTGGAACAAGTAGTGATTCAGAACTTACATATAATACATCATTGATGCCAACTCAAAGTGGTACAGCATTTGTTTCATATTTTGATAGAGATTATAATGCAACACCAAAATATATGAGTGAGTTAGGTTATTATACATTCTGTATGCATGCTAATAATGCTGATTTCTGGAATAGACGTAATATGTATGAGCATTTAGGATATCAAAAGTTCTTTAGTAAAGAGACTTATAAGGTTGATAAAGAAAATGTAGTAGGACTTGGTTTGAGCGATAAGGAATTCTTTAAACAATCTGTTGAAAAGTTAAAAGATGTAAATAGTAAACAAGATAAATGGTATGGGTTAATGATTATGTTATCAAATCACACACCATTCTCTGATGTAGAAAAATATGGTAAGTTTGATGTTGATATAAAGGAAAAATCTTCTGATGAAGAAGCAGGAGAAATAAGTCATCCATATATGGAAGGCACTAAACTAGGTAATTACTTTAAATCTGCTCATTATGCCGATGAAGCTTTAGGTGAGTTATTTGTATCCCTTGAAGAAAATGGATTACTTGATAATACAGTAGTAGTTCTTTATGGTGATCATGATGCTAGACTTCCAAAAAGAGAATATAATTATATGTATAATTATGATAAAGAAACAAATAAAATGTATGATAAAACTGATGAAAGATACAAAGAATATGATTCTTATCAATATGAATTAGGTAGAAAAGTTCCTTTCATTATTTGGACTAAAGATATGAAAGATACTAAGTTAAATATGGAAGTAAAAAATGTTATGGGTATGTATGATGTTATGCCAACTCTTGGAAACATGTTTGGATTCTATAATAAGTATCAATTAGGACATGATATATTTAATATTAAAGATGATAATATAGTAGTATTCCCTACAGGAAATTGGGTTACTAATAAAGTTTATTATAATAGTCAAAAAGAAGAATATTTATCACTTGATAATAGTGCAATCAGCGAAGATGAAATTAAGAAAAATAGTGAATATGCTTCTAAGCTATTAAATGTATCAAATAACATTATTACTTATGATTTAATAGCAAAATTAAAACAAGAAAAGGAAATATTAAATTATAAAGAGGGAGAATAATTATGGTAAAAAAGAAGAGAATGAAAAAGAAATCTAAAATAATATTAATAGTTTTAGTAGTTGTGATATTAGTCGCAGTAGATGCAGTATTAATGTTAAGAAAAAATCCTAGTGATAAAAAAGTAAAAGAAGCAAAAGTTGTTTCTAAAATAGATAATTATGGATATTCATTAAAAAATGATAAAAGTAAGGAATATAAAAAATTATTTGCAGAATTAAAAAAGGAATTAAGTAAAAAAGAAGTAAATGAAGAAGAATATGCAAAATTAATTACTAAGATGTTTATAGTTGATTTTTATTCACTAAATGATAGAAAAGCAAAAACAGACATTGGTGGCGTTGATTTTGTTCATGAAAAAGCTTTAGATAACTTTGTTTTGAATGCAGAAGATACATTCTATAAATATGTTGAAAGTAATATTTATAATGATAGAAAACAAGATTTACCAATTGTTGATAAAATTACTATTGATGAAGTTAAGAATGAAGAGTTTTCTTATTTAGAAGAAATAGATGAAAATGCATTTGTTGTTACAGCTAGTTGGACATACAAAGATGAATCAAAGGCAAAGGGATATCAAAAAGAAGGAGTATTTACTTTTGTTCATGTTGGAGAAAAACTTTGCTTAGTAGAAATTACTGAATAATAGAAGATAAGAAAGTTTTACTTTCTTTTTCTTTTGGTTTATAATATATAAAGAAAAAGAGGCGGTATTAGTGAATATAATTGTAAAACCTATTAAAGAAATAAAAGAATATATTGAACATGGTATTAATACATTTTTATTACCATTAGAAGACTATTCTGTTGAATATGATACTTTCTATAGCTTAGATGAGATAAAAGAAATTATTAAGAATAATCCAAGTATTAATGTATTTGTTAATATGAATAAAAATATTATGAATGAAGAAATAGAATCAGTTAAAGAAATTATGAAAGAATTAAATAGTCTTAATATTTCTGGTATATTCTTTTATGATTCAGCTCTTATTAAGATTAAAGAAGATTTGGGGCTTAATATTAATTTAGTATGGGCACAAACACATATGGTTGCTAACTATAATTCTTGTAATTATTATTATGATAAAGGTGTTAAATATGCATTGCTTTCCAAAGAAATAACTAAGGATGAAATAATTGAGATTATTAATAAATCTAAAATTACAGCTATAGTAGAATTATTTACTAAACCATCTATTGCTTTTTCAAAAAGAAAGTTAGTTTCTCATTACTTTGAAAATTATGATATGACAAAAAAAGAAGTATTATCTGTTAATGAAAAAATTAGTAATACAAATTTAATTGTTAAAGAAAATAATGATGGAGTTGTATTTAAAAAGAATAGTATTTTAAATGGATTTTATATATTAGGTGATTTAATTGTCAATGGATTAGAATATATCTTGGTGAATGAAGATTTTATTGAACATGATATATTTATGAAAATAATTGATAATATTAATTATTATATTTCTAATTATAATAATATTGATAAAAACAAATTCTTAGAAGAACAAATAAAATTATTTGGAGAAGATAGTGGTTTCTTCTTTAAAAAGACTATTTATAGGGTGAAAAAATAATGAAAGAGATAGAATTACTTGCTCCTGCTGGAGATTTAGAAAGATTAAAAATAGATTTATTATATGGTGCTGATGCAGTCTATATTGGTGGAGAACGTTTTGGTATGCGTGCTAATGCTACTAACTTCACAATGGATGAAATTAAAAAAGGATGTAGTTTTGCACATAGTTTGGGGAAAAAAGTATATTTGACATTAAATATAATTTTTCATAATGAAGATATTAGTGAAGTAGATAATTATATTGATGAAGTAGTAAATACAGGAATTGATGCATTCATTATAAGTGATCCATCTTTGATTTCTTATATTAAAGAAAAATATCCTAATGTAGAAGTACATATTTCTACACAAAATTCTACTACTAACTATTTATCTGTATTATTCTTTAAAGAACAAGGTGTTGATAGAGTAGTACTTGCTAGAGAACTTAATAAAAAACAAATAGAAGAAATTGTTTCTAAAACAAAAATTGATATAGAAGTATTCATTCATGGGGCTATGTGTACTTGTATGTCAGGTAGATGTGCTTTATCAAATTATATTACTAATCGTGATGCTAATCGTGGAGGGTGTGCTCAAGTTTGTCGTTTTAGTTTTAAAACTGATAATGATAATGAATTTACTATGGCTACTAAGGATTTAAATATGGCAGAATATATTCCTGATATGATAGATATTGGGGTAAAAAGTTTGAAAATAGAAGGACGAATGAGATCAATTTATTATCTAGCAACAGTAGTAGGGGCATATCGTAAAATAATTGATGCCTATATGAATAATACTTTAACTGATGAATACTTAGAAGAACAAAAGAAAGTATTATCAAGAGTTGCTAATAGAGAAACTTCCACACATTATTTTATGAAAGAAGCAAATTATACAGATCAGTACTATACTGGAAGAAGTGAAGCATCTAATCAAGATTATTTAGGACAAGTTATTGAATATAAGGATGGATACTTAAAAATATATGAAAGAAACTATTTTAAAGTTGGAGATAAAGTAGAATTATTTACTCCTAATAAAGAAAATGTTATATTTACAGTAGAAAAACTATATAATGAGAATTGGGAAGAAGAAAGTATTGCTAGACATCCTGATAATATTTATTATGTGGGACTTGATACAGATATAAAAATTGAAGAGTATTCTATGATTAGATTAATTGAATCAAGAGAGGTGTAGTTATGAAATTAGATAAAAAAATTGAAACTAAAGCTAGAAATAATTTTTTAGATAAAGAGCAGTATTTAAGTCCATATGCTACTAAGAGCAGTGATGCAATTAGACTTAATGAACAACAAGAAGATATTAGAACTCCTTTTTTTAGAGATAGTGATAGAATTCTTCATTCTTTAAGTTATTCTAGATATGCTAATAAAACACAAGTTTTTTCATTTAAAGAAAATGATCATATCTCTATGAGAATGACCCATGTACAATTAGTTTCTAAAATAGCAAGAACGATAGGTAGAGCCTTAAGATTAAATGAAGATTTGATAGAAGCTATAGGCCTTGGACATGATATTGGACATACACCACTTGGACATGCTGGAGAAGCAATGTTAAATGAAATCTCTAGAAAAGAGTTGGGAGAATACTTTGCCCATAACATTCAAGGAGTTAGACAATTTATGAATGTTGATAATGATGGAGAAGGGCATAATCTTACTATGCAAGTTCTTGATGGTATTATGTGTCATAATGGAGAAATTCTTGATCCTATTTATAAACCTATGGAAAAAGATAAAGAAGAATTTTTACGTGAATATATAGAAAGTTATATTCATTTAGAAAAAAATAAGAAATATGCTCCTATGACATTAGAAGGGTGTGTAGTTAGAATTTCTGATGTAATTGCTTATATTGGTAGAGATATAGAAGATGCTATTAACTTAGGATATTTAAAAAGAAGTAAAGTTCCTAAAAATATTAGAAAAGTCTTAGGTGATAATAATAAAGATATTGTTAATAATATAGTTTTAGATATAATTAATGAGAGTATGGATAAACCATATATAAAGATGAGTGATGATGTATTTAAAGCATTATTTGACTTGAAAAAATTTAATTACGAAAATATTTATAGCAAGTCCATGGATAGTGAAGAATACAATTACTATAAGGATGGTATGAGAAAACTATATGATATGTATTTACATGATATAGAAACTAAGAATACTGATAGTGTTATTTATAAGGTGTTTTTGAATAGTCAGAATGATTATTACTTAGATAATACTGATCCAAAAAGACAAGTAATTGATTTTATTGCGGGAATGACAGATGAATTTTTCTTGAACCAAGTGAGAAATTATTGTAAAGAGGATTGCAAAATTTCCTAAAATGTGGTATAATTATGCATGTTTAGTGAGTTATTGACAAAATACTAAATTTATAGTATTATGTCTTATATTTTAATAGAGGTGATTAATATGGCAAACGCAAAAACTGTTTATTTAACTCAAGAAGGTTTGGATGAATTAAAAAGTGAATTAGATAACTTAATAAATGTAAAAAGACCTGAAAATATTCAAGCTATTAAAGAAGCAAGAAGTTTAGGTGATTTGTCTGAAAATGCTGATTATGATGCTGCTAGAAATGAGCAAGCTCAAATAGAAGGTAGAATTAAGACAATAGAAAAGATGTTAGAAAATGTTTCTATTATTACTAAGACAGCAACAGATAAAGTTGCATTAGGAACTACAGTAGCAATCAAATATATTGATGATGAAGATGATGAAGATGGAGAAGAATATGAGATTGTTGGTAGTCAAGAAGCAGATCCATTTGCAAGTAAGATTTCAAATGAATCTCCTATTGCAAAAGCTTTATTAGATCATAAAGTAGGAGATGTAGTTACTGTTGAAAGTCCTAATGGTTCATATAAAGTAGAAATTACTGAAATTAAATAAGATGTATTTACATCTTTTTTTACTAAA
Organism: uncultured Erysipelotrichaceae bacterium; assembly: GCA_902784095.1. GTDB lineage: Bacteria > Bacillota_I > Bacilli_A > RF39 > UBA660 > UMGS995. The sequence continues at coordinate 6,774 of CACZTK010000007.1, forward strand.
GATAAAATTTTGTTGTATTAATAAGTATTATAAGTTATAATATAGAAGTGTTGGAGGGATATAAATGGCAAAAATTAAAGAAGAAGAAAAAACTACAAAAAAGAATGACAAGAATGTTCATGAAGTAGTTGTAAAAATTGAAGGAGAAGAATGGAAAAAAGCACTTGATCATTCATTTAAAGAAAAATCAAAAGATGCTAAAGTAGATGGTTTTAGAAAAGGTAAAGTACCTAGAGATATTTATGAAAAACATTTTGGTAAAGAATCACTTTGGTTAGATGCTGCTGATGATGTATTACAAAGTGCATTTACAAAAGCATTAGATGATTCTAAGTTAGTACCAGTTGTACAACCTGATGTGAATTTAAAGAATTTAAGTGATGATTTAGTAGAATTTACATTTACAATTACTACAAAACCAGAAGTAAAAATAAAGAAATATAAAGGATTAAAAATTGCTAAGGAAGATGTAAAAGTTACTAAAGAAGAAATAGAACATGAACTTGGTCATGTATTAGAACGTTATACTGAACTTGTTAGTAAAGATGGAGAAGTTGAATCAGGAGATATAGCAATTATCGACTTTGAAGGATTTAAAGATGGTGTAGCATTTGATGGTGGAAAAGGAGAAAACTATTCACTAGAAATTGGGTCTAATACATTTATTCCTGGATTTGAAGATCAAGTAATTGGAATGAAAGCTGGAGAAGAAAAAGATATTAATGTTACTTTTCCAGAAGATTATGGAGTAAAAGATTTAAAAGGTGCTCCAGTAGTATTTAAAGTAAAAGTAAATGAAATTAAAACTAAAGAAGCAAGAGAACTTGATGAAGAGTTTTTTGAAGATTTAGGTTTAGAGGGAGTAGACTCTAAAGAAAAATTAGAAAAAGAGATTGAATCAAATATAAAAGCACAAAAAGAAATGGATGCTGAAAACAAATATATTGATAAAATCTTAGAAGAAGTTTCTAAACAAGTTGAAGTAGATATACCTGAAGGTATGGTTAATGAAGAAATTGATAGATTAAAGAAGCGTTTTGAAGAAAATATGAGAATGCAAGGAGTTAGTCTTGACTTATATTATCAATTTACTAAATCAACAGAAGCAGATCTAAGAAATCAATTAGAAAAAGAAGCTTATTCAAATGTATTATATAGATTAATGTTAGAAGAAATCATTGCTAAAGAAAATATTGAAGTAACTGAAGAAGAAGCAGAGAAAGAAGCAGAATCTTTAGCAGAAAAATATCAAGTATCAAAAGAACAATTCTTAAGTGAATTTGGTGGTATTGATATGATTAAATATGATTTAGAGTTTAGAAAAGCAATTGATTTATTAAAAGAATTAAATAAATAGTGTAAAGTGTAGCATTTTGCTACATTTTTTTTTGATTTTGTTTACAATATTTATTGTTTCTACTTGAAAAATGTGATATTATGATGATAGGAATAAAAAATAGGTGGTGTGTGATATGGAAATTAAAAAAGGAATTTCCCAAATGGCAGAATATCCGAATGTAGAAATTAATTATGTAGTACCAATGGATGGACAAATGTATTATGTCCTAAGAGATGGAGTTTTAGCAAATGGAGCAGTAATTGCAACTCTTGATCCAAAAAGAGCAATTGATTCTAATATTGTAACTGATACAATTGGAGTTTTTGCTGAAGATGGTAGTGTATTAATTGATTTCGACAAAAAGGAAATTAGAAAAATAACAGATGAATTCTTATTAGTAGTAAACTCAATTCCAAAATCTCAAGAAGTAGTTAATGCTTTGACTAATGAAGATGATGAAATTAGTAAGACAATGATGAAAGATAATGCTACTACAATAGTTGATAAAATGATGATTGAAATGGGTATTACAGGAGAAATGTTATTTTCAGATGCTTATAGTGAAGCAAATATCTATAAAACAGATGGAGTAAATAAAGTAGTTGGGTTACCATCAAGTTTCATTGGTAAAAATGATAATAACTTCTATTTCCATACAAATAATGTAGAAACTGAAACTACAGTTATAAGTATTAAAGATGAAAAAGAAGATGATTTTGATGCACCTGCACCAGTTGCTGGATTTGAAATTCCTGCAGATTTAACTGCTATACCTAGTGTTGAACCAGCAGAAGAAACACCAGTAGAAGAACAAACTCAACCTGTAGTAGAAACTCCTACAGATGCTAGTTTAGATATAAATCAAAGTATTTTTGGAAGTTTTAAACCAGTTGAAGATGAAATTTCAAATATTGAAGTAACTCCAGAAGTAGAAGAAAGTGTTCCAGCTGTTGAACCAGTAGTAGAAGAAACAAAAGAGGAAACAGATGAAAAACAACCAGAAATTTCAATAGAAAATAATGTGGTAATTCCTCAAGAGGAAACACCAGTTGAAGATGAAGAAACTGAAGTAGAAGAAACAGAGAAAGATGAAGTTTCAGAACAATCAAGTGTAGAAGTAACAACTAGTGATAATAATGATGATGCAGTACTTGATAATGTTATTGCAGTAATGAAAAAAATGATTGAAGAAACTTCTAAGTTAAATAAAAGAATTACTGAATTAGAAGAAGAAATAACAAGAAAAGAAGAAGAAATCAAAGAAAAAGATGAAGTTATTTCTAGAGAAGAATCTAAGAAGAGCACATTAAGTGGTTTATTAGATGAAGCTAATGAAGTTTTAGATAATATAGAATAAAAAATATTAGGAAATTTCCTAATATTTTTTTTATTCTGTCATAATTGATTTTATAAATTTTCCACTTTCAGTTAAATCATTATCTGTAAATCCATTTGTTTTTGTACCAGATTTTAATAGAGCAGAAGATTCATTTTTATCAGATAAATTCCAGTTTGTCCAACTAATATTATTCTCTTTCATAAATTCAGTCCATTTTCTAGATTCTTCTAAATCAATACCACCATTACCATCTGCACTTGGAGTTCCCCATTCACTAACAAAGATTGGAAGTTTTGATTCAAGCGCTTGTTTTAATCTATCTCTTAACCATTCTTTATGAGTTCCAGCATAGAAGTGAAGAGCATACATTGTATTTTTATCATTTATTCTGTTATTAATTGGATCAAGAATATCTTGAGACCATGTTCCAGTACCAACAATAATTATAGAATCTTTAGAATTTTTTCTAATTGTATCTATTATCTCATCAGCATAAGGTTTTATATCATTATTCCAATTAGTTCCTCCATTTGGTTCATTACAAATTTCATAGATTACATTAGGATTATTCTTATATTTAGAACTAACTTTTTCAAAAAATTCTTTAGCTTCATCTTTATGACTCATTGGATTATTATCATGTAAGATATGCCAGTCAATGATTACATACATATCATTTTTAATAATCATATCAGTTTTTTCAATTAGAGTGTCATATATACTTTTATTTGATAAATATCCGCCTTCATCTGTATACATTGCTAATCTAAATAAATTAGCATTCCACTCATCTCTAAATATTTTAATGTTTTCTTCTGTAACATAATTAGAATACCATTGTAATCCATGTGATGAAATTCCTTTAAGTTGAATTTTTTCATTATATTGATTAACAATATCAGTACCATCTAAATGTAGTTTTCCATTATAACTCACAAGATTATTCTTTTTTACTTTTTCAACAACATTACTTTTATTCTTTATCTTTTTTTCTAATTTCTTATTTGTAGTAGTCTCTTTATTTGAACATCCACAAATTAATATAATAGTAAGTAAAACAACTATTATCTTTTTTCTTTTCATACTTCACCATCCTTTAGATAATTTTATCAAATTCTTTCATTAAAAACAATTGATTAATATAATCTCATTTGTTATATTATTTCTAGGTGATAAAAATGGATTTTGATATTGATAAATTAGTTGGTGAGATGGATTTTAATAAAAATAAAATGAATTATATTAATAATAAAGTTTATCTTACTAATTTTGAAATAGACGTATTAAATAAATATAAGATTAATTATAATAATTGTACTGATTTAAAATCAATTATTTTTGAGATAGAGGAAGTATTAACAGAAGATGAATCACTAGATGATTTAGAAGCTATTTCTAAGTCTATTTCTGAAAGAGATTATTATTTAAATACTAATAAATAGAAATATTATCTAATATATGGTATACTTTATATATAGGTGATAATCGTGAAAAATATAAATAAGTTTTTGTCTGACAAGTCTTTAATAATATTAACAATATTCTTATTCTTACAACCATTAATAGATATGCTAACAGCAGTATCTTTAAGAATTTTTAATAATTCTTTTATAGTTGGTTTAGGAATAAGATTTATTTTTATGATTTATATTATCTACTATAATTTGTTTTTAACAAAGAATAAAAGTAAATATATAAATATTTATTTACTAGGAATTTTTATATATGTATTATTATTTGGAATAAATATTTTATATGATAAGGGATTTAGTGCTCTAAGTTATGAATTAAAATCTACTATTAAAAGTTTTTATTTTCCAGTTATTCTAGTTGGATTAATAAATATATTTAAAGATAATAAAAATATAGATATAAAAATATTATCAAAACTATTTATTATATATTGTTTAGGTGTATTAATTCCTAATTTACTTGGTATAGGTTTCATTTCTTATGAAGTAACAAAAAGTGGTAGCATAGGATTCTTCTATACAGCTAATGAGATAGGAGCAATAATATCAATATTAATGGTTCCTTACTTTATTAATCTTTATAGTAATAAAAAGTATTTATACTTAATTATTTCAAGTTTAATAGTATTGTATTTATTAACTTCTATTGGAACAAAAGGACCATTAATTCTATTTATTATTATGATTATATACTTATTTATTAAATATTTAAAATCACTATTAAAGAGTAAGAAATATAAAGTGTTTTCTATGATGTCTATTAGTATTATAGTTTTTCTATCACTATTTATAGTATTGTTACCAAGAACTAATTTTTATAAGAATATAGTTGTTCATTTAGAGTTTTTAAAAGTAGATAGTATAGATGATATATTTAAGAGTGAAAAAGTATTTGATCATTTTATATTTAGTGAAAGATTAAGTTTTTGGAATAAGACAAATAAAATTTATATGAAGAGTAATATATTTGATAAATTATTAGGAATAGGATATATATCAAATTATTCTACAGATAATGCTAGTATGAAAATGGTAGAGATGGATTTTGTAGATATCTTTTATAGGCATGGAATTATTGGATTTGTAATTTATATGGGAAGTTTATTACTAATAATTTATAGGCTATTTACATTTAGAAAGAAAAAATTTGATAATAAAGAAATATATGTAATTAGTATTGCTTTTTCAATAGTGCTTGCTTTGATAACAGGACATGTTTTAGTTGCTCCTGCAGTTAGTATCTTTGTTGCACTAATAATTAATTTATTTTATAATCAAATTATAGGGGATGAGTAAGATGACAAAACTAGGAATGGTAATAGTTAATTATAATGATTATAAAACAACAATTGAATTACTTAATAATGTAAAAGATTATAAGTGTTTAAATTCGATTGTTATAGTTGATAATAAATCTACAGATGATTCAGTTAAATACTTAAAAAAATATGAATCTAAAAAAATTGTTGTATTAGAATCAGCAGAGAATAAGGGATATGCATCAGGGTTAAACATTGGAGCAAAATATCTTAATGACAAATATAAAGATTGTAATATTATATTTTCAAATGCAGATATTATTATTAATAAAGAAGAAGATTTGAAAAAACTTAGTAGTGATATAAAAGGTGATATAGCAGTTGTTGGACCAACCATTGTTCAAAGAAATGAAATTTCTGGTGAAAATGAACTTAGTAGAGGATGGATGCTACCAACAATAAGTGATGAAATAAAATTTAATTTACCATATATAAGTAGAAAGTATAGAAAAGAAATTTTATACCATGAAGATTATTATAATGAAGATATTTCAATAGTAGGAGTAGTTTCTGGATGTATATTTTGTGTATCTGGAAAGGTCTTAAAAGAAATAGGATATTTTGATGAAAATACATTTTTATATTATGAAGAACAAATTCTTTCTAAGAAATTAAAAGATATTAATAAACAAGTAGCTGTTGATAATAATGTGGTAGTTATTCATAATCATTCAGTTACTGTTGATAAAAATATTAAAAAGATTAATAAATATAAAATAATGAAAACATCACAAGAATACTTTGTTAAAAAGTATTTGAATGCATCTGATAAAGAATTAAAGAAGTTGAATTTTACAAATAAGTTATCATTGTATATTTTATATATTAGGTGTTTTTTTAAAGGGGGGTTAAAAAAATGAAGGGAATTATTTTAGCAGGAGGGTCTGGTACTAGACTTTATCCACTTACACAAGTTACATCTAAGCAATTGATGCCTATTTATGATAAACCAATGATTTATTATCCATTATCTGTATTAATGCAAGCAGAAATTAGAGATATTTTAATTATATCTACTAATGATGATTTGCCTAGATTTGAAAAATTATTAGGAGATGGTTCTAAATTTGGAATTAACTTATCATATGTAGTTCAACCTTCTCCTGATGGGCTTGCACAAGCTTTTATTTTAGGTGAAGACTTTATTGGTGATGATGAATGTGCAATGGTTTTAGGTGATAATATTTTTTATGGGGCTAGTTTAAAAGAAGAACTTTTAAAAGCAAAAGAAAATACTAAAAAGGGAAAAGCAACTGTATTTGGATATCATGTTCATGATCCCGAACGTTTTGGAATTGTTGAATTTGATAAAAATGGAAAAGTTTTAAGTGTTGAAGAAAAGCCCGAACATCCTAAGAGTGATTATGCTATAACAGGACTTTATTTCTATCCAAAAGGAGTTAGTCAAAAAGCATCTAAAGTTGTACCATCAGCACGTGGAGAGTTAGAAATAACAGATTTAAATAGAATGTATTTAGATGAGGAAAACTTGGAAGTAATTACAATGAATGAAGGTTATGGGTGGTTTGATACAGGAACTTTTGCATCTCTTGCAACTGCTGCTAACTTCGTTGGAACTGTTCAAGAAAATCAAAACATAACTATTTGTTGTCCAGAAGAAATAGGATATAAAAATGGATGGTTATCAAAAGAAAAATTAATTGAACAAGCAGAGCTAATGAAAAAAAATACATATGGTAAACATTTATTAGAAATAATCAAGAAGGAGAAATAAAACATGAACAAAATAGAAACTGAATTATTAGATTGTTATATATTAGAACCTAATAAATTTGGTGATGATAGAGGTTATTTTTCACCATATTTTATCCAAAAAAATTTAGATGAATTAGGTTTTGTTAGTGTTGTACAAGCTAATAGAAGTAAGAGTTCAAAAGGTGTTGTAAGAGGACTTCATTTTCAAGAAAATCCTAAATGTCAAGCAAAGATAGTTGAAGTGATTAAAGGTAGTGCAGTAGATGTTGTAGTTGATATTAGAAAGGATTCAGCTACATATGGAAAACATATAAGTGTTTTATTAACAGAAGATAATAATAGACAATTATTTGTACCACGTGGTTTTGCTCATGGATTTGTATCTTTAGAGGATGATACTATTTTTCAATATTTAATTGATAATGATTATGCACCAGAACTTGAAGGTGGGATTCTTTGGAATGATAAAGAACTTGGAATAAATTGGGATGAAATATTTTCTGAGTATGGAATAGAAGAACCAATTCTTTCAGAAAAAGATATAAATAGAAAACCATTAAGTGAATGTGAAGTAGAGTTTTGGAGGGATAAATAATGAGATATTTAATAACAGGATATAATGGTCAACTTGGATATGATATAGTAAGAGAATTAATAAGTCGTGGAGAAAAAGAATTTTTAGCAACAGATATAGATGAAATGGATATTACTAATCGCGAAGAGGTAATGAGTGTAGTAAGAGAGTTTAATCCTGATGTAATTTTTCATTGTGCAGCTTGGACTGCAGTTGATAAAGCAGAGGATAAGGAATTACAAGCAAAAGTTAGAAAAATAAATGTAGAAGGTACTAAAAACTTAGTAGATGCTTCTTTAATAACTGATTCAAAAATATTTTATATGTCAACAGATTATGTATTTGATGGTAAAAAAGAAGGATTATATAAAGAAGATGATCAAGTAAATCCAATGAGTGTTTATGGTAAAACTAAGTATGAAGGTGAAGAAGAAGTAAGAACTAATCCAAAACATTTTATAACAAGAATTTCTTGGGTATTTGGTATTAATGGAAATAACTTTATAAAAACTATGCTAGAACTTTCAGAAAAATATCAAGAATTAAATGTGGTAGATGATCAAATAGGTTCTCCTACTTATACAGTTGATTTATCTAAACTTCTTGTTGATATGGCTCAAACTGAAAAGTACGGAACATATCATGTAAATAATTCAGGATATTGTTCTTGGGCAGAATTTGCAGATTATATTATGAAAAGTAATCATAAAGAAACTAAAATTAATTTTGTTTCAACAGAAAAATATTATGAAGGAAAAGATATGTCAAAGATTGCATATCGTCCAAGAAATTCAAAACTAGATAAATCTAAACTAGTAGAAGCAGGATTTGAAGCATTACCATCATGGCAAGATGCTACTGATAGATATTCTAAAGAGTATGTAAAAAAATATATTAAGAAATAGGTGATATTATAAAATTTTTAGTAACTGGTGGAGCAGGATTTATTGGAAGTAATTATATGCATTATGTAGTTAATAAATATCCTGAAGATTATTTTGTTTGTTTAGACGCATTAACTTATGCAGGTAATTATAATAATATTAAAGATTTAGAAGATAAATCTAATTATAAATTTGTTAAAGGAGATATCACAGATAAAGAATTTATTGATAAATTATTTAATGAAGAAAAATTTGATATTGTAATTAATTTTGCAGCAGAATCTCATGTCGATAATTCTATTAAGAATCCAAGTATCTTTTTAACTACCAATATAATTGGTACACAAGTTTTAATGGATGCATCTATAAAATATAATATTAAACGATATCATCAGGTATCGACTGATGAAGTATATGGAGATTTACCACTAGATAGACCTGATTTACTATTTACTGAAAATACTCCAATTCATACATCTAGTCCTTATTCATCATCAAAAGCAGGTGCTGATTTACTAGTAGGAGCTTATTATCGTACTTTTAACCTTCCGGTAACAATAAGTAGATGTTCTAATAATTATGGACCATATCAATTTCCAGAAAAATTAATTCCAGTAGTTATTTCAAAGGCATTAAGAAATGAAAAAATTCCAGTATATGGAAATGGTGCTAATGTCAGAGATTGGATTCATGTAATTGATCATAATATTGGGGTAGACATGATTGTTAGAAATGGTAAAGTTGGAGAAGTATATAATTTGGGTGGACACTCTGAAAGGTCTAATTTAGAAGTAGTTAAAACAATTCTTAAGCAAATGGGAAAAAGTGAAGATTTAATAGAATTTGTTACTGATAGAAAAGGACATGATTTAAGGTATGCGATAGATTCCACTAAAGTAGAAAAAGAACTTGGTTGGAAATTAACATATACATTTGAAGATGGAATTAAAGAAACAGTTAATTGGTATTTAGCTAATACAGATTGGATTGATAATATTTTATCAGGAGACTATAAAGAAGCTTATAAAAATTAAGTTTCTTTTTTTATAAAGATTAGTAAAAAAAATTAATAATAGATTGACTTTAAGCTAATAATAGATGTATTCTTATTATAAGAATAATAGGAGGATTGTATGGAAGAAGAAGAAGAAAAAGTAGAAGAATTAACTACTGAAGATGAAGTGTTGGATGTGCCTACAGAAGAGGTAAAAGAAGAAGTATCTGAAGTAGCACAATCTGCACCAATAACTGTGGTGTCAGCTGAAGAAAGTGCAAAAGAAGAAGAACCTACTGTTGAAAAGAAGGAACAACCAGATACTAAAAAAACTAAAAAGAAAGGTAATAAGGTTATTGTCGTATTAATTGTTTTAATACTATTAGTAATAGGTGGTGGAGTTTTTTATTACTTTAATTATATGTCTAAACCTAATGAAACTAAACAGACTGATAATAAACCAAAAGAGTATAAATCAGAATATAGATTATCTGGAAATGGATTAGAAAATTTTGATTTACAATTTTTGAAATTAGAAAATACTGCTAAGAATAAAGTATATAGTCCATTATCAATTAAATATGCACTTGAAATGCTTGCTGAAGGTGCCAGTGGAGATACTAAAGCTCAATTAGATGCTGTTATCGGTGACTATAAAGCAAGAAAATACAATAATAATGAACATATGTCTTTTGCAAATGCAGTATTTATTAGGAATAGTTTTAAAGATGCTATTAAAAGTTCATATACTACTAATTTAACTAATAAATATAATGCAGAAGTTATTTATGATGAATTTGCTAATGCAGATCCTATGAATAAATGGGTAAGTGATAAAACATTTAATATGATTAATAATTTATTTGATAGTGACAAAGTAAAAGATGAAAACTTCATTCTTACTAATGCACTAGCAATTGATATGAATTGGAATAATCAAATACAATGTGCAGCAGGAAGTACTGTGCCTTGTAAAATGTACTGGGTTCATTATGCTCATGAAAAAGTTAAGGGTAGTGAATCTGAATTTAGTAGTAGTGTTACTCCAATTGAGGATGATAGAAACTATTATCCATTAACATTTAATGGAAAAGAAAATATTAAATCATCAAAAATTAAAGCAAGTTTCAATAATTATGATGCTGTAAAAGAAATTGGTGAGGCTAAAATTCGTGAAGAAGTTGGTAAAGCTTATACAGAATGGCGTAAGACGGAAGGAAAAAGTCTTAACCCAGATGATCAGTATTATCCAGAAGATGTTAATAAGTATTTAGATATATATATTGAAGAGTTAAAGAAAAATTATGGAAAAGAAGAATTTTCAACTGACTTTATGTTATATAATGATGATAATGTAAAAGCATTTGCTAAAGATTTGAAAGAATATGATGGTACTACACTTCAATATGTTGGTATTATGCCAAAGAATGAATCTTTAGATAAGTATATTGAAAAGGCTAGTTCAAAAGATATTAGTGATATTATAAGTAAGTTAAAAGATATGAAAAAAGAAAACTTTAAAGATGGTGTAGTTACTTTAATTAAGGGTTATATTCCATTATTTAAATATGATTATGATTTAGAATTGATGAAAGATTTAAAGACATTAGGAGTAAAAGATGCTTTTGATATCAGTAAATCTGATTTATCAAAAATGTTAACTAGTGGTTCTAAACAATATATTGGTGATGTAACGCATAAAGCAAATATAGAATTTTCTAATGATGGAATAAAAGCAGCAGCAGCTACTCAAGGTGGTGGTTGGGGATCAGCTACTGGAGGATTTAATTATCTATATGAAATTCCAGTAGAAGAAATTAATATAACATTTGATAAACCATTTATGTATTTAATTCGTGATAAAGCAACTGGAGAAGTTTGGTTTACCGGAACTGTTTATGATCCTATTGAAAGAAGTGAAGCTAAAGATCCTAATGCAAAATACGATTATGATACTGAATATAGTTTTTAATAGTAGAGAAGTTCTAAGCAGAACTTCTTTTTCATTGAAAAAAGAATAAAATGGTATTATAATAGGGTCATAAAAGAGGTGTCAGTATGAAGAAAGTTTTAAAAGTATTATTAGTAGTTAGTATATTCTTTTTTGGGTATAATGTATATGCCTTGGATTTAGGTAAAACTGAAGAAGTTACTTTTCCAATAAGTTATAAAAATAGAGCTCATGGAAGTTCTGATTATATAGTTTTTTACAGTTATAGGGATGTATACTTATATAGTCCTGAATCAAATTCTTTTAAAAAATTAGGTGATACAGATAGCCAAATAAATACAATGTATATTAGAAATAATATTGCTTATGCCTGGTATGGATCAAGTGCAAATAGTTATGTTCTTAGTATTGATATAGCAACAGGAACAGTAAAAAATAAAGTTAATATAAATAGAACAGGGGTATTAGGTGGATCATTTGTAGTTGATTTACAAGGAAATTATTATTTTGCAGATAATAAAATAATTGATGTTTATAATAATAAGGGTGAAAAAATAAAAAGTATTGAGGCTACTAAAAAGATAGGTAGTTTAAATGATTTTACTCCTAATGATGAATATTTATTAGTAGATTTAAGTATAACTGGTTTTTGTTATGATGAAGGTGCTTTAAAATTAGAAAATAAAGAATTAAAATCTGGTGAAGTATATAGTTCTAATTATAGGACGCCTTTATGGAAATTTGCTAGTGATAAAAAAACTGCTATTAATCAATATGGTGAAATAGGATTATTTGATTTTAATAATTTAAGTGATCCTTATATTTTAAAACTATCTGCTGTAACAGGAGTAAAAGGTTATGGTCTTCCTATATTTTATGAAACATCCAGCATGTATTATATTCCAAGTAGTTCTGGAAGTTTAATAGGTGTTAGTAAGAATGATTATAAAAAAACAGAAAAAATAGTAGTAAGAGAAAATAGTTATATAGCTGGTTTAAAATATGCTAATAATAGTTTATATGTTTTATCATTAGATGGTTCTAAATACTATATTACTCGTGTAGATTTATCAAAAAAGATTACTTCTAAAAATGTAGTGTTTAAAAATCATACAACATTATCACATACAAAAGCGCAAATAACTTCTAAATATAAAGCAGCTAAAGCAAAAGGAAATTATACTAATAGTGCATATTATAAAACTGCACCAGTTCTTATTGCTCCTTATAATGAAGGTGAACTAAAATCAGAGTTACAAACTGATACATTAAATCAATTAAACTATTATAGATGGTTAGCAGGTTTAAACTCAGTCACAATAAATACAGCAAGACAATCAAGAAATCAAAAATGTGCCGCAACAATGGCAATTAATAAAGAATTAACACATTATCCAGCTAAGCCAGAAGGAATGGCTGATGATTTCTATAAGGAAGCAACAGCTGGATGTGGAGCAGGTTATTCTGCTAATGAAAAGTATTCTGGAAACGTTAGTTATGGACAAAGAATTGATTATTCTGTAGGAGGATTTGTTACAGATAATTATAATGTTACACCAAATGTAGGACATCGTAATAGTTTACTAGATCCAACAGCAAAACAAGTAAGTTTTGGATATGTTTCTCCATATGCATCTATTTCAATGTATTATGATGATACTAATCCAAATTCTGATGAATTTTTTCCTTGGCCTGCAGCTGGATATTTCCCAGTAGAATCAATTTCTCAAACAAATGATGCAAGATGGTCTGTTTGGTTAGATTCAAAATACAAACGTCAAAAAGAGACAAAGGTAACATTAACTTATAATAATAAAAAATATGTAATAGGAACTACATATTTTGATAGTCATTATAATGTTTTATATTATAATGTTCCAGAAGAATTATTAAATGAAATAGTAGGAACTAGAAGTACCATATATGATGGAATTAAAGTTCATGTAAATATATCAAACTTAACTGGTGGTGATATAGATACATATGAAATTGATTATGATATTAATTTCTTTAATGCAGAAGTTATTGATTTAGACTCAATTGAATTAGGATTCTTTGCAGTAGGTTCAAGTATGGGAACTTCAATAATGCCAAATAAAACAGTAACTATAAAGAAAGGAACTACTTATAACTTAAGTACATATCTTTCTCCTTATAATGCAACGGTTGGACAATTTACATATAAAATAGCAGATACAACAGTTGTAACATATGATTCTACTAATAAACAAATAGTTCCTAAAAAAGGTGGAAAAACAACATTAACTGTAACAGATAGTAAGAGTAAAAAGTCATTTACATATAATATTAAAGTATATGAAAAGCCAAATAAAGTATATTTTAAGGATTCAAAAGTGACATTAGCGGTTGGTCAAAAATATACGTTAAGTCCTATTGTTGAGCCTTCAACAGCTACAATTGATAATCCATACTATTCAAGTAGTGATTATAATGTAGCATATATTTCAGGTGGACAAGTTGTTGCTAATAGAGTTGGAACTGCAACAATAACATATAAAGATACATATCATTCTGATGCACCAACAGCGACAATTACAGTGGTTGTTACAGATAAAAAGGTAGATGTTGCAGCAACAGGAGTAAAATTAAATAAAACAAGTTTGTCACTAGAAAAAGGAAAGAATACAACATTAACTGCAACAGTAACACCAAGTAATGCAACAAATAAAACAGTAACATGGACAAGTAGTAATACGAAAGTTGCAACAGTAACAAACGGAAAAGTAGTAGGTGTTGCAGAAGGAACAACAACAATAACAGTAAAAACAAATAATGGAAAAACAGCAACATGTAAAGTGACTGTAACAAAACCAGTATTTAGAGTAAATTATAGAACACAAGTACAAGATATTGGATGGCAAGGATATGTTTCAAATGGAGCAATGTCAGGAACAAGTGGAAAATCAAAAAGATTAGAGGCAATAAAAATAAAACTTGAAAATGCGCCATATTCAGGAAACATAGAATATAGAACACATATCCAAGATATCGGATGGGAAACAAGTTTTAAAAAGAATGATACAATGAGTGGAACAGAACATCAATCAAAAAGATTAGAGGCAATAGAAATAAAACTAACAGGTGATATATCAAAATACTATGATGTATATTATAGAGTACATGCAGAACATTTTGGATGGATGGGCTGGGCAAAAAATGGAGAACAAGCCGGAAGTGCAAGTTATTCATACCGTCTAGAAGGAATAGAAATAGTACTAGTAGAAAAAGGAAAGAATCCACCAACAAGAACAGATACAAGAACAAAGAAAAGTTTCATGAAAAAACAATTAATATATACAACACATGTACAAGATTATGGATGGCAAAAAGATGTTTTTGATGGAGAAATGAGTGGAACAAGTCATCAATCAAAGAGACTAGAAGGAATAAAGATAAGATTAAATAAACAAGAAGTTACAGGAAATATAGAATATATGACACACATTCAAGATATAGGATGGGAGAAATCTTATAAAAAGAATGGAGAAATGAGTGGAACAAGCCATCAATCAAAAAGACTAGAAGCAATAAGAATAAGACTAACAGGAGAAATGTCTAAAAAGTATGATATTTATTATAGAGTACATGCACAAAACTTTGGATGGATGGGCTGGGCTAAAAATGGTGAGAGTGCCGGAACAGCACATTATTCATATAGACTAGAAGGAATAGAAATCGTATTAGTAACAAAAGGAGAAACACCACCAGAAAGAACAGATACAAGAACAGCAAAAGCATTTGTTGATAGAAAAGCAAAATAGGAGAGTTTTCTCCTATTTTTATATTGAAAAAAATGATAAGATAATTTATAATTTGATTATGATAGAGGTGGTATAATTATGGTAAAAAATAAGAGGATTATTATTGGTGTTTTTTTTGTAATAGTGACTTTAATAACAAGTGTATTTATATTTAAAAAAGATAAAAATATTGAACAAATATTAGATAGTAGTTCGTATTCTTATTTACCAAAAGAGGCTAAAAACTATATAAAAGAAGTTTATGAAAAAACTGGAGAGGTTGTATTAACAGAAAAGAATAAACAAGAAGACATACCATATTTAAATCCACAATATATAGATTATTTAACAATGAGTAGTAAAGAACAGGAAAGTGTTGATTTAATTCCTGATTCAACTATTGTTGATTATAACGCTAGTGCAGTTCAAGGTGATGTTACTTATCCTGCTACATATGATTTAAGAAATCTAAATAATAAAAATTATATAACTCCAATAAAAAATCAGGGTAGTTTAGGAATTTGTTGGGCTATTTCTACAATAGAAAATGCTGAGACTTTAGCAATGTTAAAGAGTAATACTCCATATAGTAATGCTAATAGTATAAATCAAGTGTTTTCATCAAGACAATTAGATTATGCATCATCATCAAATGGATTAATAGATTATAAAATAAATAACACAACATATATTTTTGGAAATGAAGATAATTCTAGTAGAAAATTAGGTGAAAGTGGTAACTTCTATGTATCTTCAATTTTACTTGCTAATGGCTTATCACTATTTAAAGAGAGTGATTTTCCATGGTCTGAATCTAGTGAAAGAGTATATCCAAGAGAAGTTTTAGATTATAGTAAATCTATGTATGAAGCAGATTCTACTATCCAAATGGGAGTAATAAATGGTGATTCTGCTACTGATTCATTACTTCAATCATATATTAGTGAACTAAAAGGAAATATTATTAACTATGGTGGACCATATGTTGGTACATATTCACCAGAGTCTTCTTGTGGTTTTAAAAATAAAGATGGAAATACAGTTCTTAAGACAGATGACTGTGTTAGTGCAAATAGTGATAAAGGTCATGCTATGCAAATTATTGGATGGAATGATAATTATAGCTATGAATATTGTGATGATGGTACTAGCCATTATAAAGCTCAAAATGGAACATGTACTAAAGGAACATATACAACAGGAAAAGGAGCTTGGATTATAAGAAATTCTTGGGAAAATACTATTACATATTTATATCTTACATATGATTCAACAAGAATAACTCCATCGTTTGTTACAAAATTAAGTTCTATGAAAAATCGTAGTTGGGATAATAATTATCATAGTAATCCTTGGACAACTGGTAAAATTAGTGGAGGAATTGCTTCAGCTGAAAGTGTAACTCAAGATTTTTCTACTACTAGCTATGAAAAAGAAAAAATAGAAAAAATTAAATTTTTAAATAGATCAAGTAATGCAGAATATACATTGTCTATTGAATCAGGAGACAAAGAGTATAATAATATTGCTACTGCTAAAGTTAATAGTGTTGGTATATATACTTTTGATATATCTAATAAAAATATAATTATTGAGGATAATGATTTTTATGTAACGATAGAAAGTACTAATGGTAAGAAACTTGGTGAGGATTCAATTTCTGTATTTACATCAAATGTAGATAAGGCAAAATATATAAATACATATTCATCAGAAGCATATGATAGTTCAGAACCATTATCAAAATATAACCCTTTATATTTAACAGGTGATAATTATTGGGGAACAGATTTAACTATATATCCTAAAAACTTTCAACCTAATACTGAATTTACATACAGATTAAAAAGAAAAAATAGTGATATTGTTTATAATAATTTTGCTGATATAAAAACATCTTTACGTAATGATTATAGTGAAATGATATTAATTGGGACACGAGACGCTATAGATGGTTATGGAAGTTATACAATGGAAGTTCTATATAATAATCAGGTAATTGATACATTCCCAGTTAAGTTTAATGATAGTTATTCTGAAATAAAATTCTATGCAAATAATGGTACTGATTACTATATTAAAAAGAGTTACAAAGATGATGAAGATGCAGTATTTAATGATATTGGATCAGGTGATTCTAAATTCTATAATGATGGATATTATATAACAGAATGGAATACTGAACCTGATGGTAGTGGTGTTTCAATAGAGCTAGATGAAGATTTTACAGTTTTCGCAGATTTAGATTTATATGCACAATGGTCAAATAAGAAAATATCTAGAACAATTAGATATAAATGTAATGTATCAAGTAGTTGTGCAGAATTAGATAAAATAGATAAGTTTAACTATGATGATGAAATAGTATTTAGAGATAATTATCTTACTAAAGATGGTTATACATTCTTATATTGGGAAGGTCCAGAAGGTAATTACTATGAAGGAGAAAAAGTATTAGTTGATGTATTTGATAAATATCAAGTATATAATAATAAAATCTCTATCTATTCTCCTAAATGGTCAAATAATTACAAAACAATTAGTTTTGATTCTAATAGTGGTACTGGTACAATGAGTTCTATCAAAGTTGAGCCTTCTGTTAATAATAGAATTAAATATAATTCATTTACAAAAGAAGGTTATGAATTTGTTGGATGGAATACAAAAGAAGATGGAACAGGAGATACGTATCAGGATGGTGGAACAATTAGTATTTCAGAAGATATAACACTATATGCAATGTGGGAAGATGAAAGACATCCAATAAAAGAGGTTAGATTAAATAAAACAGTATTGGTACTTGAAAAGGGTAATAGTGAATTATTGATGGCAACTGTTATTCCTACAAATACATTGTTTGATAAAACAATAACATGGAAAAGTAGTAATGATAAAGTGGCAACAGTAGTAAATGGAAAAGTAACAGCAGTAGGAGTAGGAACAGCAACAATAACTGCAACATCATCAAATGGAAAAGAAGCAATATGTGAAGTGGAGGTAACAAAACCTGCACAGAAAGTAGCATATACAACACATGTACAAGATATCGGATGGCAAAGCTATGTAAGAGATGGAGCAATGGCAGGAACTTCACATCAATCAAAGAGATTAGAAGGAATAAAAATAAAAGTAGAAAACCAAGATTATGAAGGAGATATAGAATATAGAACACATATTCAGGATATCGGCTGGGAAAAAGATTTCAAGAAAAATGATGAAATGAGTGGAACAAGCCATCAATCAAAAAGACTAGAAGCAATAGAGATAAAACTAACAGGAGAGCTTGCTGAACATTATGATGTTTATTATAGGGTACATGCTCAAGATGCAGGATGGATGGCATGGGCAAAGAATGGTGAACAAGCAGGAACATCAGGATATTCAAGAAGGTTAGAAGGAATAGAAATAGTACTAGTAGAAAAAGGAAAGAATCCACCAACAAGAACAGATACAAGAACAAATAAAGCATTTGTAAAGAAACAAATAACATATGCAACACATGTACAAGACTATGGATGGCAAGATGGCGTATCAGATGGAACAATGAGTGGAACTTCACATCAATCAAAGAGACTAGAAGGAATAGTAATAGTACTAAATAAACCAGAAGTATCAGGAAATGTAGAATATAGAACACATATCCAAGATATCGGATGGGAAAAAGAATTCAAGAAAAATGGAGAAATGAGTGGAACAAGCCATCAATCAAAAAGATTAGAAGCAATAGAGATAAAACTAACAGGAGAGATGGCAGAAAAATATGATATCTATTATAGAGTACATGCCCAAGAATTTGGATGGATGGGCTGGGCAAAGAATGGAGAGAGTGCCGGAACAGCACATTATTCATATAGACTAGAAGCAATAGAAATTGTATTAGTAGAAAAAGGAGAAAACCCACCAGAAAGAACAGATACAAAAACAACAAAATCATTTGTTGATAGAAAAGCTTAAAAGAAGATTTTATCTTCTTTTTTTAGTAGTTATGTTGATAATAATATTATCATCATGATATAATAAAATGTAGTGATACGGGGTGATAATGTGAAAAAAATAAGTAAAATATTATTAGTTCTACTTATGTTACTATCAATAAGTGTATATGCAGAAGAGAATGAAGTACAAGAACAAGAAAACATTGAAATAGAAAAAAAGAATATAGATGAAAACGAAGAAAATATATCAGTAGATGAAGAAAAAGAAGAAATTATTGAAGAGGAAAAAAATGATGCAGAAAAAGAAGTGATTCCATCAATCTTTTATAAAGCTCATGTTCAAGATTATGGATGGCAAAAGTACGTATCAAATGGTAGTATGTCAGGAACTTCACATCAATCAAAAAGAATGGAAGCTTTTCAAATATATATAGATAAAAAATTAGAAGGAAGTATATTATATAAATCACATATTCAAGATATAGGATGGGAAGATAATTGGAAAAAGGATGATGAATTAACAGGAACTTCACATCAATCAAAAAGATTAGAAGCAATAAGAATAAAACTAACAGGAAAAATAAGTGAAGAATATGATGTTTACTATAGGGTACACGCTCAAGACTATGGCTGGTTAGGTTGGGCAAAAAATGGAGAAATAGCTGGTTCTATAGGGTATTCAAAGAGACTAGAAGCTATAGAAATTAAGTTGATAAAAAAAGAGAATCCAGAAAAAACAGGTAATAGTTATAGAGTTAAGAAAACAGAATTAAGATATCAATCTCATATTCAAAGTATAGGATGGCAAGGAAGAGTAAAGAATGGAGAATTAAGTGGAACATCAGGCAAAAGTCTTAGAATAGAAGCTTTTAAGGCAAATATATCATACTCGATATATTCTGGTAACATACGATATATGTCATATGTTCAAGGAAAAGGATGGGAAACTAGCTGGAAAACAAAAAATACTTTGAGTGGAACAGAAAAACAGAGTAAGCAACTTGAAGCAATAAAGATGGAATTATATGGAGAAATAAGTGAGTATTTTGATGTTTACTATAGAGTACACGTAAGAGATTATGGTTGGCTAGGCTGGGCAAAAAATGGAGAAGTAGCAGGAAATATCGATACATCATTTAGAATAGAAGGAATTCAAGTGAAATTGGTGAAAAAAGGGGAAGGTGAAGCAACAGGTAATAGTTATATAGAAAAGAATGCAAAAATTTACTATTCATCTCATGTAGAAAATTTAGGAGATTTAAAAGAAGTATGTGATGGGGTAACATCAGGTACAACAGGAAAAAGTTTAAGAATGGAAGCACTCAATGTAAAAATAGATAGTAAATTTACTGGAGATGTATTATATGAATCATATATTGAAGATTTAGGATGGGAATCTTCATGGAAAAAGAATAACGAAATGTCAGGAACTTCTCATGAATCAAAAGCTTTGAACCTAATTAAAATCAAATTAAGTGGTGAACTTGCAGATAATTACGATATATACTATAGAGTTCATTCGGAAGTCTATGGTTGGTTAGGTTGGGCAAAAAATGGAGAAGTAGCAGGAGCTACTAATTATGATATTCAAGCTATTCAAATTAAATTATATTTGAAAAAAGATACTGAGAAGAACAGTTTATCTACAAAAAATCATTATGTAGTAACAGGTTTCTACAAAGAAAATGGTTATACATACTATAAGGATAAAAAAGGAAATAATGCGAATGATTGGATTACTATAATGAATGAGAAATATTTCTTTAATTCACAAGGTGTGATGATAGGAAGAAATGTAAAAAAAGTAATAGATGTTTCTGCATGGCAAAAAGATATTGATTGGGATACAGTAAAAAAATATGGAAGTGTTGATGGAGTAATTCTAAGAATAGGTGCAGGATGTGAAGAAGATACAAAATTAGAAAGAAATATAAAAGAATTAAAAAGATTAAATATTCCATATGGTATATATGTATATAGTTATGCTGAAAATTATAATGAAGGAAAAGAATATGCTAATTTTACAATAGATATGTTAAAAAAATATTCAATGAATCCAACTATAGGAATATTCTTTGATTTAGAGAGTAATAAGTATACTAAGAATTTAGGTGTTAGTGAATATACCAATATTGTTAAAGGATATATGGAAGTAATGGCAAATAGTGGATATGGACTAAATACTAAGATTTATACGTATAAGAATTATGCTGATACTTCATTAAATTCAGATTATTTGAGAAATCAGATAACTTGGATTGCACAGTACAATCATTTCTGTACTTATTCTGGTAGTTATGTTGGATGGCAGTATTCTTCAACAAAAACAGTACCAGGTATTTCTGGTAATGTTGATGTTAGTGTTTGGTTTGTATCTTTTTAAAAGGAGTGATTAATTTGAAAAATGTAATGATAATAAAGTGGCAAGCAAATAATTATTTTGTTAAATATATTAAAACTAATAATATTTATCAATTATATAATACAGATAATTATGAAAAAGTTTGCAATTATATGAAAACTATAGGGTTTTTAAATATTCCATTAGGTAAATGGACAAAGAAAGTAAAGAATGCAGATATGATAGTTTTCTTTGACTCATTTTTTAATTACTCAGCACTTAAATATGTAAAAGAAAACAATCCAGATGCAAGAGTATGTCTTTATTACTGGAATAAAATGAACGATGACAATTCTGAGTTGTTAAAACTAGATGATATCGATGATTTTTATACATTTGATCCAGAAGATGCTGAAAAATATGGTATTAAGTATAATGAACAGTTTTATACCACCGATATAAAATTAAAAAATAAAAGACCAAAATATGATGTTTGTTTTTTAGGTAGAGATAAAGGAAGAACTTCAGCTATTGAAGATGCAAAAAAACATTTTGATGATAATAACTTGAATTCTGATATAAGGATTATTACATCAGAAAAGGATTTTATATCTTACAAAAAGTATTTAAAGATGATTGAAAACTCTAAATGTATATTAGATATAGTTTCAAATAATCAAAAAGGAACTTCACTTAGAGGAATGGAATCACTTTTCTTTAAGAAAAAGTTAATTACAAATAATAGTAATATTGCTAATTATGATTTTTATAATAAGAATAATATATTTATAATTGGGAAAGATAATTGGAAGAATATAAGTAAATTTATAAATTCTAATTATGAGGAAATTGATCAAGATATTGTTTTAAAATATGATTTTAAAAACTGGATAAAAAGATTTGAAAAATAGTAATATATGTGATAAAGTTTTATTGTCTAACGTTATAGATGAAGAAGGGTAATTATGGCAAAAAAGAATAATATAAAAATTGGCGATAATAAAGAAAAAGACGATTTAAGTCTAACAATGCAACAAAAATTTAATTTTGATTCTAATGAACTAGATGAGGAAGATACAAAAGCTTATAAATTTAAAAGAAAACAAAATATTGTTAGAAGTAAAAGAGAAAAAGAATTAATAAAATTAAAAAATAGGTATAAGAAGAAATTTGCAATTAGTTTGGTTACTTCTGTTATACTATTCTTTTTGTGTGTATGTATTTCTTTACTATACATGTTCGTAAAACCTAAGGAAAAAATAAATGTTATAACAAAAATGCCTGATAGAGTAGTTTTTATAGGAGATTCAATTACATGGATGTATGATTTAAAAAAACATTATCCAAAAAGTAGTTATTATATGGTAAATAGTGGCATTGATGGAGCTACTACTGAACAGATTTTGAATAATATGGATAATCGTATATATCAATTTAATCCAAAAAAAGTTTTTATTATGATTGGTACAAATGATATCAACCAGGGAAAAGATAAGGATGAGATAGTTACTAATATAAAAAAAATAATAGAAGAGATTAAGAAAAATAATTCTAAATGTAAAATATATTTGGAATCATTATACCCAATAAATAACACAGATAATGATAAAATCAACATGGAAATGGTTGGAAGAAAAAGAAGTAATAATCTAATAAAGAGTATAAATGATGATTTAAAGAACCTCGCAGAAGAAGAAGATGTAATTTACATAAATATGTATGATAATCTATTGGATGAAGAAGAAAACTTAAAATTGGAATATACTAGAGAAGGATTACATATTACTGAAGAAGGTTACGATATTATTACCGATAACCTAAAAAAATATATTAAATAAAAATAAGTTTTAAAGGTATCAAGATTATATAATATAGTGTTTATTATTTCTATAATATGAATTTTTTTTGCTGTAATGTCCTAACCGATTGAATAGTTAATAGTATAGTGTTGATAGTATTGCTATGATTATTAAAGTAAAAATTATTTATTAATTAAAAAGTCAAGTGCAACAAATGAATAATTTATAATATATTCACTTTTTCTTGTAATTTATAAAATTTATTAATAATA
>CACZTK010000008.1 GCA_902784095.1 uncultured Erysipelotrichaceae bacterium
TTCATAACATCACCAATTTAATTATACCATAGAAAAAGATTAAGTTTTCACTTAATCTCTTAGAAATTATTTTTTACTTCCTTGCTTTTCAGCAGCTTTTTGGCGTAGATGCGCTTGTGCAGCAGCAAGTCGTGCTATTGGAATACGATATGGACTACATGATACATAACTAAGACCATTATTATGACAAAACTCTATTGTTTTAGGATCTCCACCATGTTCACCGCATATACCTAAGCTTATATCTGGTCTAACATCTTTTCCAATCTTTACTCCAACTTTTACAAGAGAACCAACTCCATCTTCATCAATTGATGCAAATGGATCATTTTCAAATATATTTTTATCATAGTATGAAGTCAAGAATTTAGATGCATCATCTCTAGAAAAACCATATGTTAATTGAGTTAAATCATTAGTACCAAAACTAAAGAATTCAGCCTCACTAGCAAGATCATCTGCTAATAGGCATGCACGTGGAGTTTCAATCATTGTTCCAATCTTATATGTAATTTGAGATTCATTATCTTCTATGATTTTATCTGCAGTCTCTTTAATTATATTTTTAACGTATTTTAACTCATTTAAATCTACAATTAATGGAATCATTATTTCTGGTTCTGTATAAATATTTTCTTTTTCTAACATAATAGATGCTTCAATTATAGCCTTAGTTTGCATAACAGTAATTTCTGGATATGTAACACTAAGTCTACAACCTCTATGTCCCATCATTGGATTAAACTCTTTTAATGATTCAATTCTTTGTTTCAAGTCAGTAAAGCCTAATTTTAAAGCATTAGCAAGTTCATTTATTTCAGCATTTGTTTTTGGTAAGAATTCATGTAATGGTGGATCAAGTAATCTAATAGTAACATGATGTCCTTCCATTACTTTCATTAAATTATAAAAATCATCTCTTTGATATGGTAATATTTCTTCTAGTGCTTTTTCTCTATCTTCAACAGTTGTTGCAACAATCATCTTTCTAAAACTAAATATCCTTTTTTCATCAAAGAACATGTGTTCAGTACGACAAAGTCCTATTCCTTCAGCACCAAATTTTCTAGCAGTTTCTGCATCTCTTGGAGTATCAGCATTAACTCTTACACCAAGTGTTCTAACTTCATCTGCCCAATTCATAAACTTTTCAAAATATCCAGAAATTTCTGCATCTTTTGTTTCTACTTTCTCACCATAAACATATCCAGTAGAACCATCTAAACTAATATAGTCTCCTTCTTTATATACCGTTCTATCAGGAGCAGTAATAGTTTTATTTACTTCATCAATTAATAACTCACTACATCCTGATACGCAGCATTTTCCCATACCACGAGCAACAACAGCTGCATGAGATGTCATTCCACCATGAATAGTTAATATACCACCTGCTACATTCATTCCTTCAATATCTTCAGGTGATGTTTCTTTTCTAACAAGAATTAATTCCTTTTCTCCATCATTATATGCCTTTTCTACGTCAGCAGCAGAAAAATATATTTTACCAGTAGCAGCACCAGGAGAAGCTGCAAGTCCTTCTGCAATTTTTTTAGCATTCTTTAGTGATTCACTATCAAACATAGGATGAAGTAATTGATCAAGACTTTTAGCATCTACTCTTGATAATGCCTCATGTTTAGAAATTAAACCTTCTTCAACTAAATCTACAGCTATTTTTATTGCTGCTTGAGCAGTCCTTTTTCCAGATCTTGTTTGAAGCATAAATAGTTTTCCGTCTTCAATAGTAAATTCCATATCTTGCATATCTTTATAGTGATTTTCTAATATTAAACATATTCTTTGAAATTCATCATAACATTCAGGTAAAACATCTTGTAATGTTTCAATTTTTTGAGGAGTTCTAATACCTGCAACTACATCTTCTCCTTGAGCATTAATTAAGTATTCACCAAATAGTTTTTTCTCACCAGTAGCAGGATTTCTTGTAAATGCAACACCTGTTCCTGAATCATTTCCTTTATTACCATAAACCATTTCTTGAACATTAACAGCAGTACCAAGACTAGATGATATATCATTAAGTCTTCTATATGTAATTGCTCTATCATTATTCCAACTTCTAAATACAGCTTTAATAGCTTCGATCAATTGAATTATAGGATCTTGTGGGAATCCATCTTTAGCATGTTTTATATATTGGGCTTTAAATCTATTAATTACTTCTTTTAAATCTGCATCAGTTAAATCTGTATCATTTTTTACATGTTTTTCTTCTTTAATCCTATCAAATAGTCCTTCAAAATCTTCTTTAGGAAAATTCATTACAACATCAGCATACATTTGAATTAATCTTCTATAAGAATCATACGCAAAACGAGCATTTCCAGTTTGTTCTATTAGTGTATTACATACTTCATCATTCATACCTAAATTAAGAATTGTATCCATCATACCAGGCATTGAAAGAGGTGCCCCACTTCTAACAGAAACTAATAATGGATTTGATGTATCACCAAATCTTTTACCCGTTATTTCTTCAAGTTCACTTAATTTTTCATATACTTGTGTTACAATCTCATCATTTAATGTTTCTTCATCATCATAATATTTTAAACAAGCTTCAGTTGTTACAGTAAAACCTCTAGGTACAGGAAGTCCAATAGATGTCATTTCAGCAAGATTAGCACCCTTTCCACCTAGAATATCTTTCATATCTTTATTTCCTTCATTAAAAGAATATACGTATTTCATATAGCCCTCCTTATTCTATAAATAGTATAGCCCAAAACACTAAAAAATACAAGGAACAAAACCTTGTACTTTACATATCTTATCTACTATTATTATACTTTTTATAATAACACTTAGGACACATTGATTCATATGTAACTTTCTTATTATTATCAATTTCTACTTGATTACCAGAAAAAGTTGGAACACCATCTATCATTCTAGTATTATATATTGCTTTAGAACCACATCTACATATAGTTTTTATTTCTTCTATTGTATGAGCAATTTCTAAAAGTCTAGATGAACCTTCAAAACCATTTGTCATAAAATCAGTTCTAAGTCCATAACAAATAACAGGAATATTATCATTAACTACTATTTGCATTAACTGATCTACTTGTTGTCTTTTCAAGAATTGTGCTTCATCTACTATTATACAAACAACCTCACCAGAAACATACTCTTGATAATATTCATAGATATTCTCATCTTCTGAAATAATGTGATCAACTCTACGTTCAATTCCTAATCTAGATACTATTTTATCTTCTCCTTTAGTATCTACTTTTGGTTTCATTAGAAAGACTTTCATTCCACGTTCTTCATAGTTATGAGCTACTTGCATTAAAATAGTAGTCTTTCCTGAATTCATTGCTCCATATTTAAAAAATAATTTTGCCATACCATCACCTACAATCTAAAAATATGGATTACTTTCTTTTTCTCCACCTAATGTAGTATCTTCTCCATGACCACAATATAGTTTTATATCATCTGGATAATTCTTAATCATTGCTATACTCTTATTCATAATACTCATATCACCAGTAGGTAAATCCCATCTTCCTATACTACCATTAAAAATGAAATCTCCAACGAACATTACTTTTTCTTCTTCAAAATAGAATGTTATAGAATCACTAGAATGACCTGGAGTATATATAACTTTAAAATTAAATGAACCTACTGAATAACTTTGTTCTTGAACACTACTTTTCTTAAATATTTTAACTCCTCTTTTAGTTAAAAATTTTCTAAGTGCTCCTATATGATCAAAGTGTGAATGAGTAATCAAAACTCCAAGTACCTTATTATCTGCAATTTTTTCTTGAATATTTGGATAATCATCTCCAGGGTCTACAACAAGACATTCTCCATTTTTTATTAATACATAACAATTTTCTTCTAAAGCACCTGTAACTATCTTTTCTATCTTCATACTACCACCTATTAAAATATAACATAAGTTAGTTACATATTCAAATTAAATTATTATCTAAATTTTAAATTTACATTATCTTTTAATTTTTTTACACCTATATTATAGAATTTATTTCTATTTTTAAAATCTATATTAAGTGATAAAAAATAATAAAAAAGACATATAAATGCCTTTTAAGAATAATTAACTAAAGTTTTAAGTCTTTTTATCACCTTCTTCTCTATTCTTGATATATATGATTGAGAAATACCTAATTTTTCAGCAACTTCCTTTTGAGTTAGTTCATTTTGCCCAAGTAAACCATATCTTAATATAATAATATCTCTATCCCTAGGATTTAATCTC
Source organism: uncultured Erysipelotrichaceae bacterium (assembly GCA_902784095.1). Taxonomy (GTDB): domain Bacteria; phylum Bacillota_I; class Bacilli_A; order RF39; family UBA660; genus UMGS995. The sequence continues at coordinate 4,265 of CACZTK010000008.1, forward strand.
ATTATTTCATTAATCATTATCTTACGATTTTGATCTTCTTCTATACCTTTAGTTACAATATCTTTATCAGTTCCTAAAACATCTTCTAAATGAAGCTCATTACCTTCAGCATCATATGACAATGATGCATCTATACTAACTTCAGTTTTTAGTTTTTTTGTTTTTCTTAAATACATTAAGATTTCATTATCAATACAACGAGAAGCGTAAGTAGCAAGTTTTATATTTTTACCTCTAGAAAAAGTATTTATACCTTTAATTAACCCAATAGTACCAATACTAACTAAATCTTCTAAATCAACTCCTGTATTTTCATACTTTTTAGCAAGAAATACAACTAATCTTAGATTATGTTCTATTAAAACATCTTTAGCGTGTTCATCCCCATTTTCAAACATACTTAAATAGAAATCTTCTTTATCTTTAGAAAGTGGTTCTGGTAATATGTCTGTTGCCCCTACATAAAAAACAGTTCCAACTTTTTTAAATATTCTCCGTAAAAATCTAATTATCTTTTTCATAAATCCTCCTTTATTTTATTTGGTAATAGACAATCTATATACTTAGTATCAAATCTATTTTTTATATCACCAACTAATAAATTATTAAATTCTATATCATCTATAACAATTTTATCTACGTAATAGCACTTAATAACTCCACTATTAGTAATAGTCTTATATGGAACATAAATGTATTTTTTAGTATTTACTCCAATGCTATCTATATTCAGTAAAACAACTCCTCTATTATGATATGGATCAACTAAAGTATTACCTGTATCCAAGTAACCATTTAAACTATATTTTTTCTTTTTAATAAAGATATCTACTTTATGATAATTATTAATTTTATTCTTATATGATAAATATTCTTTTACATAGTAATAGATAATAAATGGTGAAATAATAATCATTACTATAAAATTAATTGATAATCCATTATTTATAAAAACTATTCCTTTATGCTTAATACAAAATAAATTATTTAAAAAATACATACCTCCTCCCAAAAATATACTTATCATATAAAAATATAGAAATATTCTAAAAAAATCTTTTTTTCCAAATGTAATGAAAACCATAAGTATACTAATAAATATTTTTAATATAAGTAATTCTATAGAGTTTATTTTTATAAATAATAAGAAAATACTAAATCCTCCAGCTAAACTACCAATAAACAATCTATAGAACTTTGTTCTAAGTTTTAAAATACACTTTGTTCCAAATAATAAAATAAAATCAAAGAATAGATTAATTATAAATATCAAATCCAAATAGATCACCATATCTATCACCAAGAAAAATTTAACACAAAAAAAACGAACCTTTTGTCGTTTTTAATACTAGATTATATTTTTTTCTTAGAGATAAAGAATTTAGTAATATAAAACCAAAATATAGCCATTATTACTAAATATATCCAATCAAAGATTGTTGTAACTATACCTGATGTATATTTATCAATTATTCCAAGTATACCTGTAGGTATATATTTATCCATAACTGCTGCAACATCATCTAAAGGAATATTTTCTTTAATAAATGTTAATATTCTAAAAAATATATCAAATACTGCAATAAAATATACAAAAGATGAAAATCTTTTGAAAAACATCACTACTACTACCATTAATACAATTAATATAATTAGATCAATGTACATAAACAACACCTCTATTCTAAGAATATTTTATCACATACAAAAGAAAAAGAAAAGTTATTTCTAGTCTTTTCCCTTCCATTTCCAATTCTTAATATATGGCATATCTTCACCAAATTCACTTATATAACTTTTATGTTTCTTTAACATATCATTACACCAATCAGTCAATACAGTTGATGTATTTTTATATCTTGGAATTTCTCTTAAAGCACACATTACAAGATGGAAACGATCAATTTCATTTTGTACTCTAATATCAAATGCTGTTGTAATTGTTCCTTCTTCTTTATAACCATGAACATGTAAATTCTTATTAGTACGTTTATATGTTAATTGATGAATTAATGAAGGATATCCATGGAAATTAAAGATAATTGGTTTATCTTTAGTAAATATTGCATCATATTCTTTATTACTCATTCCATGTGGATGTTGTTCATCTGTTTCTAATCTCATTAAATCAACAACATTAACTACTCTGATTTTTATTCCTTTAACTGATGTTCTTAAAATATCTACTGCTGCCAAGACTTCTAATGTAGGTGTTTCACCACAGCAAGCAAATACAATATCTGGTTCTCCTTCATCACTAGCAAAATCCCATATACCTATACCTTTTTTACAATGAATACGAGCCTGTTCCTTAGTTAACCACTGAGGTCTTTCATGCTTAGAAGCAACTATTACATTAATATAATTCTTAGTTGTAATACAATGTTCAAAACATGATAATAAACAATTAGTATCAGGTGGTAAATACATTCTAATAATATCTGCTTTTTTTGTAACTAAATGATTTAAAAATCCTGGATCTTGATGAGTATAACCATTATGATCTTGTTGGAATACATGTGACACTAATAAGAAATTTAAAGATGCAATTTCTTCACGCCAAGGTATTTGTTTAGTAACTTTTAACCATTTAGCATGCTGACTTGCCATAGAGTCAACTATTCTTATAAAAGCCTCATAACTATGAATAAAACCATGTCTACCTGTAAGTAAGTATCCTTCTAACATTCCTTCACAAAAATGTTCTGACAAATAAGAATCCATTACTCTACCAGTAGTAGATAAAAATTCATCTGATTTAATAATTTTACTATTCCATGTACGATTTTCTACTTCAAATACATGATTAAATCTATTTGATAATGCTTCATCTGGACCAAATATTCTAAAGTTTTTATTTTTAGCATTAAGTGTAAATACATCTTTTATATATCTACCAAGTTCCATAGTATCTTGAGCAACTATTTCACCAGGATGTTTTATTGGTAATGCATAATCTTCCCATCTAGGTACATTTAAATCTTTTAATAGTAAACCACCATTAGCATGAGGATTAGAACCCATACATTTTGATATAGGAGGATTCAAATCTCTCAATTTTTTAATAAGTCTTCCATTAGAATCAAATAATTGTTCTGGATGATAACTCTTTAGCCATCTTTCAAGTATTGGTAGTCCCTCTAAATTATCATTAGAGATTGAAACTGGAACTTGATGTGCTCTAAAACTACCTTCTATTTGTTTTTCTTTAAAGTATTTAGGACCAGTCCAACCTTTAGGAGTAGTTAATACTATCATTGGCCATTTTGAAGCTAAATCATCTTTTAATTTTAAAATATGTTTATATACTTTTTCTAAAGTTTTAGCCATTTCTTCATGCATTTTCATTGGATCATCACCAGTTACAAAATATGGTTTAAATCCAAGACCTGAGAAAAATTCTTCCATTTCATATTTACTCATTCTTCCAAATACAGTTGGATTTGCTATCTTATATCCATTTCGATGAAGTATTGGTAAAACGATACCATCAGTTTTTGGATTTAAAAACTTATTAAAATTCCAACTTGTTGCGAGTGGTCCAGTTTCAGCTTCTCCATCACCCACAACACAAGCTGCGATTAAACTAGGATTATCTAAAACAGCACCTGCAGCATGAGCAAGACTATATCCAAGTTCTCCACCCTCATGAATAGAACCAGGTGTTTCCGGTGCAACATGTGATGATATTCCTCCAGGAAATGAAAATTGTTTACATAGTTTTTTCAATCCTTCTTCATCTTCAGTTATTTCTGGATAAAATTTTGTATAAACACCTTCCAAATAGTTATTAGCAACCATTGCTTGTCCACCATGACCTGGTCCAGAAATATATATCATATTCAAGTCATATTTTTTAATCATTCGTTTAAGATGTAAATAAATAAAATTTTGCCCTGGAGCAGTTCCCCAATGACCTACTACATTTGGTTTTATATCATTAATACTTAGTTTTCTTCTAAGCAGTGGATTATCTAATAAATATAGTTGTGCTACAGACAGATAGTTTAATGCATTAAAATACTGATTAATAATATTTAGTTCTTCTTTAGATAAATTTTTCATATCATCCCTCTATTCTATATAAAAATTATATCAAAAAAAAGAAAGTAGTCAAATATTACTTTCTTTTTTCATATATTCTTTACATTATTTTAATAAACTTTAATAAACTCTGATAAATCGTAGAATGTACCATCAATTTTGTATGCAAAAGTGGTATATTTACCACCAACTTCTTGATTTTGAGCACGTACATAATGATTACCAAATTTTACTATATCACTAACTCCACTTACAGGTTTATGTTCAAGCTTATTGTCAAAATAGATATCAGAATATTTCATATATTCTAATGAACCGTCATCTAATAAAAATATAAATACAGCTCCTTGAACACCATCTGCAGCAAAGTTACCAACAAAAATATCTTCTACTTCTTTATCAAAATTCAAGCTATTTTTATCATATGTTTTTATCGAATTATTTTGAATATCAGCATTACTATATTTTTCAGGATGCATTGTAACATATGATATTTGAACATCTATAACTTTCTCATTTTCTGAGTTAATAGAAAGCGTTACTCCATTAAAACTAGAGCCAGACTTACTTACAATATCTTTCGATAAATCATAGTTAATACAATTATTTTTATCAAATGTAATCAACCTATTCTTAATATCAACTTTATCTTCTACCTTATCATTAGAACCAGATACTGATGCTTTATCTTCTACTTGCTTCGATTCATTATTAAATATTATACCTTTCTCATAACAGATATAACCAACTAAACCTAGTATGACAATAATTAACACTATAATTATAATTAACGGACCATTACTTTTTTTCTTCTTTTCTTCCATAATCTCACTCCTTCAATTTTTATTTTAACCATATAAATATACAATTTCAATAGATACTATTATTAAAAAAAATAGTTTACGTAAAGTAAAGAAAGTTTTCTTATTTGATAATCTATCTTTACAATTTACTTATCTTCACCAAGTAAATCAGGTCTTAACTCTTTAGTTTTTCTTATGCTTTCATTATATCTGTATTCTTCTATTTTTTTATGATCACCTGATATTAATACTTCGGGTACTTCCATACCTCTAAAATTTCTAGGCTTAGTGTATGTTGGATAATCAAGTAGATAGTTTTCATTAAAAGAATCTTCTAAATGACTTCGTTCATTAATAACTCCAGGTATTAATCTAGTTATTGAATCTACTAATACCATCGCAGGTATCTCACCACCAGTTAAAACATAATCACCTATACTGATTTCTAAATCAGCAAGAGTTCTTATTCTCTCATCAAATCCTTCATAATGTCCACAAATAATAATTAAATGTTCTTCTTTAGATAAATCATAAGCCATTTTTTGTTTATATGGAATTCCTGATGGAGTTAATAGAATAACTTTAGAGTTTTCATTTCTTAATGATTCAACACAATCAAATATAGGTTGTGGCATTAAAACCATTCCTGCTCCTCCACCATATGGAGTATCATCTACTTTGTTGTGTGGATCAGTTGTAAAATCTCTAAAATTATGTATATTTATTTCTATCTTTTTTTCATCTTTAGCACGTCTAATAATTGACTCTTCAAATATATTATTAAACATATTAGGAAATAGAGTTAATATATCTATTTTCATTTACTTCATCCCCTCAATTAATTCAACTATAATTTCTTTTTTATTACTATCTATTTTTTTAATAATAGGAGAATTTAATGGTATCAATACTTCCTTATCAAATTCTACTCTTAATACTTTATTAGTAGCTGAAGCATAAAATATCTCAGTTATTTTACCACTATTATTACCATCTATAACCTTAAAACTAATTAAATCTTCATCAAGTATTTCATTACTATCTAAATTCAATTCATCCTTATCTTTATATACTTTTTTCTTCATTAAAAATAAAACATCATTAATATTATTAAACCCTTCCAAAGTAACCATATCAAAATTCTTATGTTTTCTATAAGAAGTTATCTTATAAGTATTATCATCAACAATAATATTAGTATTTACTTTAAACGCTTTATCTTTGAACTCGAAATCAGAAAGAATTCTAATTTCTCCTTTTATACCATGAGTATTAACAATTTTACCTATATATACTTTTTCCATATTATTTATCACTCATTTCATATAATAATATTGATGTTGCAACTGCAACATTTAAACTCTCACAAGAATTAGACATTGGTATATAAATATTAGTATCAGCAAGATTTGCTATTTCATCTCTTACTCCACTACCTTCATTTCCCATAATTAAAGCATAACAAGAAGTATCATCAATTTCTTTAATATTTTTACCATTATTTACATTAGTTGTATATATTGGAATATTTTTATCTTTTAAGTCATTTATAATTTTAACTAAATCACCTTTATAATAATTAATACTAAAAATCATTCCTTGTGTCGCTCTTAAGACCTTAGAATTATATAAATCTACAGTATCATTAGACATAATAATAGTATCTACATTAAATGCTACTGCACTACGTATAATTGTTCCTAAATTACCTGGATCTTGAATTCTATCTAAAATCAAATATTTATTTCCTACTAGTTTTTCATCCATCATCTTACATACACCCATAATATTAGGAGGTGTATCCAATAAAGATATCTTTTTCATTATCTCTTTAGTTACAATTAACTTATCACAATTAAAACTATAATTATCATCTACTACTATAATCTTATCAAGTATTCCTTTTTTATAAGCTTCTTCTACTAAATGTTCACCATCTATTAAAAACTTATGTTCACTATCTCTAAACTTCTTAGTATTTAATTTTACTAAGTACTTTACTTCCTTATTATCTAAACTAGTAATTACCATCCTAACACCTCTTATATCTTAAAAGTATTTCATATCTTTTCGTATTTCTTTATAATTTGGACAATTTCTTTCTACTATCTTCCAAAATCTAGAAGAATGATTGGCTTCCAGTAAATGAGATAGTTCATGTATTATAACATAATCTAAGTATTTTGTCTCTCTTTTTATTAACTCTAAATTTAAAGTAACTGTTTTTAATTTAGTATTACATACTCCCCAACGAGTAGTCATTTTTCTAATCTTTAAATCAGGATATGGAATATTTTCACTAAAATTATTATAGTTATAATCAAGTCTTTCTTTAAAAATACTCTTAGCTTGTTTTTTATACCATTTATCTATATCTAAATTCTTATTCAAAAATACTTTAGTATCACCAAATGATATATCACAATATTCAACATATATAGGATCATATTTTTTTCCTAAATAAAAGAATCCATCATTACTATCTTTCTTTTTTAATTGTGAGTTAATCATTCTAACTATAGATGAAGAATTTTCTTCAATTAGTTTTGTAATATCTTTTGTACTTGCAAAAATACTAGTAGTAACATAAATAGTTAAATCATTTTTAACTCTGATGTATGTATTCTTATTAGTTTTTTTCTTTTCAATAACTATATCGTATTCATTATTATTATACTCAAACTTCATTTTCTTCACCTATTCATCTATATACATTATACTAAAAAATAAAAGAAAATGGTATATAATATCATTTTCTATTTATTAGTTTTACTCTTTCGTTTAACTTTAGAATTTTCTTTCTTTGTACTAGTATTTTCTTTTGACAACTCATCTAAATAAGATAAATCAATAACTGTACTTCCAAATTCATCTTTACTACTACATTCACTAGTTAAGTCTCCTACACTATCATATATGCATTTTTCATTATAAAATTTACATTCTAAATCAACTATTTTTTCTTCACATTTTTCTACTTCTTTTGATAATTTTAATGAGTCTTCTAGAACCCCATTATCAGAAACAAAATCTAGTTTATTGTCTCCTAAATTATCATTCAATTCATTAAATACTTTTAGTTTATCATCTTGATATTTAACTCCTATAGTAGATGCTGCAACAGCACCTATTATTGCAGGAGCAAAAAGTGACATAACACCATCAAAAGATGCTAATGTAGTAGATAAACTATTAAATAGTGCAACTGGAATAGCACCACCAACAAATGGCCAGATAATGGAAGATATCATTATTTCCATTTTTCTTATTTTTCCTTTATCATTTCCCCTATATTTCCAAAACTTCTTTTGTAAAGTTTGTTTTGTTGTGGTAGCATCTAGTTCATTATATTTACTATCTAATGTATCTTCTAATGAATGTATATCTTTTTTTATCTCATCTTTAGATCTATCATCATTCTTAGCAACAATATTATACTTATTAGATAATCCTTCAATTATTTCTTTTTCATGATCAATTTTATTAATAATACCTTTAATAATTCTGTTTCTTGCTTTATATTGATTTATTTCTATACTACATTCCATTTTTTCTTTTAAAATCTCTTTTTGAGTTTTATTTCTAGTAATAGCCTTAATTTCTTTATCTGTACCAGAAATTTTATCTAGGACTCCTACACACAAATTACCAATCACTAATGAGCCTCCTACAGATATAAGTGGTATAAGTCCAACAGGAATAGAAGTTGCTAAAACAGTTCCAGTTAATAATACCATAGCAATATAGGCAGGAAATGCAAATATCATAGTACTTCCAAATTCACATTCAATAGTACTCTTATGTAAAAAACTTCTTCTTTCATCATAATCTTTAATTTGTTTTATATTATCACGATACATTTTAATAAGCTTTTTTCTATCATCCTTATAATCCATTATATTAACCCTCTCTCTAGCAAGTTATTATAACATAAAGAAATTATTATGTCACTAAATTTTAATAATAGCCCAAAACAAATAATTATAATAACATACCATACTATAGGTGAATACTATGTATTATAAAAATAATAATTCTTATCTATATTATCAGAAATATGGAAATAGTGAGAATAAAATATTAATACTTCCAGGTTGGGGTGATACTAGAAAAACATTTAATTACTTAATAGATAACTTAAAAGATAAATATACCATATATATTATTGATTGGCCTGGTTTTGGTAATAGTGATTTTCCAAATAAAGATCTAACAATATATGATTATGCAAATATGATTATAGACTTTATGAAAGATTTAAATATTAATAATCCCATAATTATAGCACATTCTTTTGGAGGAAGAATAACTACATTATTATCAGGATATTATAAAATAAAAATAAATAAACTAATACTCATAGATATTGCAGGTATTAGACCAAGAAAAAACCTTATAAAAAGATTTAAAACATTTATATATAAATTTCTAAAAAAACTAAAAGTAATAATACCAAAGAAGAAAAGAAATATATATCTAAAGAAATTATTAAAATACTTTGCATCAACAGACTATAAAAACTTAGATAAAAACATGTATCAAACATTTAAAAATATTGTTAATGAAGATTTAAAATATACATATAAAAACATAATTCAAGAAACATTATTAATATGGGGAGAAAACGATAAATCAACTCCATTAAAAGATGGTATATATATTAATAATAATATCCCTAATTCAGAATTAGTAATATATCAAAAAGCAAGTCATTTTTCATATTTAGATTATCCTATTCTCACAAATAATATAATAAATGAATTTATAAGCAAATAAAAACTATCATTTTTCTGATAGTTTTTTTCTTCTATTTGATTTAATATGATTTCCAATAATATCAGATACTTCCAATATCGTTACAAAACTACTTTGATCCATATCCTCACAAATTCGTTTTAATTCAAACACTTCAATTCTTGTAAGTACACAATATAATACTTCTTTTTCGCCTGAAATAAGTCCTTTTCCTCTAAGTTTTGTTACTGTTCTACCAAGTCTATTATAAATTTCAGTAGCCATATCAGTACCTTTATCAGTAATTATCAATGCTGCTTTTGCTTGTTCCATTCCTTCTGAGACTAAATCAATTACTTTAAAAGTTATAAAATATGTTAAAAGTGAATATAGTGCTCTATCAAGTCCAAAAATAAATCCTGCAATAAAGTAAATTATTATATTAAAACAAAGAACAACCTGTCCTACTGAAAATGATGTCTTTTTGCTTACTACTAATGCAACTGATTCAGTGCCATCAACACATCCTCCAGCATGAATAACTAAGCCTACACCAAATCCAAGTAATGCTCCACCATATATTGTAGAAAGTAAAATAGAATCTGTTAAGCTTTCAAAATAAGAAAAATAATATAAGAAAAAAGCAAATAATGTCATCGAATAAATTACTCTAATCAAAAAATTTTTTCCCATATTCTTATAACCAATATATATAAACGGAATATTTAACAATAATATAAATATACTTACAGGTAGTTTTGTTAGTTTTGAAATAATAATTGATATACCTGTAATACCTCCATCCAAAATATTATTTGGAATTAGTATTGTTTCAAGTGCATATGCTGCGATAACAACACCTACAGTTAACATAATATATGTCACTATATTTTGATATTTCTTCGATTTTATTAAGCTCATATACATGACCTCCTATTATTAAATATATATCAAAAAACAATATTTCTCAAGAATATTGGACTAAAATAAAAAGAATGATTTACACATTCTTTACAATTCAAATTGAGAATTATATAGTTCTGCATAAAAACCATTTTTCTTCATTAATTCTTCATGTGTACCCTGTTCTATTATATTTCCTTCATTCATAACTAATATAAGATCTGCATTCTTTATTGTAGATAATCTATGAGCAATTATAAAGGAAGTTCTTCCTTCTATTAGTTTATCCATTGCTTTTTGAACTAATTCTTCTGTTCTTGTATCAACATTAGAAGTAGCTTCATCAAGTATCAAAAATGGTGCATCTTTTACCATACCACGAGCAATAGTAAGTAATTGTTTTTGTCCTAAACTTACAGTATCACTATCATCAATTTTTGATTTTAATCCACCAGGGATTGTTTTAATAAAATAATCTATTCCAACTACTTTACAAATATCCCATATTTTTTCTTCACTAATATTTTTATTATTAAATCTTATATTTTCTTCTATAGTTCCATCAAATAACCAAGTATCTTGTAATACCATTATAAATAATTCATGTATTTGCTCACGTGATAAATTCTTAATTGACTCTCCATCTATAATGATATCACCTGAATTTATCTCATAAAACTTCATAAGTAAATTAACCAAAGTAGTCTTTCCTGCTCCTGTTGGACCTACTATTGCAATCTTTTCACCACTTTTAACTTTGACACTAAAATCTTTAATTATTTCTTTTTCTTTATCATAACCAAATTTAACATTCTTAAATTCAATATTTCCAATAAATTTATTCTTATCTAATTTAGACATTAAACCTTTTTCATTAGAAACTTCTTCTTCATCCATAAATTCATAAACACGCTCTGCTGCCGCTGCGATGGATTGCATTGTAGTTGCAGCTTGTGCAAGTTTTGATAATGGATTAGTAAATAATCTTACATAAATCATAAATGCAACTATTACACCAAATGTTGTTTTATTATTCATGACAAGAAGTGCTCCAACAACACAAACTGCAACATAACCAAAGTTACCTATGAAATGCATTAATGGTTGCATAATTCCAGATAAGAATTGACTCTTGCGGTTACACTCATATAAATTATTATTAATTCTATCAAACTCTTTGATTGCTTCTTCTTCACCATTGTAAGCCTTTACAACGTTATGTCCAGAATACATTTCTTCAATATGACCATTCAAAGAACCTAATTCCTTTTGACGAGCAACAAAGTATTTTTGAGATTTCTTAAGTATAATAAATGAACCTAAAAATCCAAATATAGAAGCAAAAATTGCTGTTAAAGCCATAATATAATTAGTTACAAACATCATAATAATTGAACCTAAAAACAAAGTTAAATTTGTAACAAATGCTGTAATATTATTACTCATATTAATACCAATAGTATCTACATCATTAGTTACACGAGATAAAATATCACCTGTTTCATGATTATCAAAATACTTAAGTGGTAATCTATTAATCTTTTTACTTATATCTTTTCTTAATCGTTTAGAATAACCAATTCCAACATATGCCATCATTATTCCTACAATATAACTAAATATTGAATTAAGTAAATAAATAATTGCTAGAAGTATTGATCTTTTATTTAATTCTTTTTTATTTATCTTTCCATCTATTAATTTCTTAATAGATTTAGGCATTTCATCCATTTTCTTAATATATTCTTCATTATCTTTTGTATCTTTAAGTGAAATTGCTACATCAAGAAATTTAACTTGATCTTTACTAGATATTTCTATATCCTCTACAGTTATACTATTTAGTAAATTAATTTTTTGATCATAATCTAATTTATAAAAATCTTCTAAGTTTGTACTATTGGTACTAATAAATACATTTTTAGTTATTTCAGAAGAAACTTTTTTAATATTTTCAGTATTTGGTTTAATTCCATCACTTATAACATCTGTAACATCTGCTAATTTATTAGGTCCAATAGTTGATAAAATTGCTGATGCCATTGCAAGTATACAAGATACTACTAATACATATTTCCATTTTTTTAAACTATTAAATATTCTAAGTAGAGTTCCCTTAAAATCTTTTACTTTTTCTACTTTTTTCATTGGTCTAGGCATTTTGTAATTCCTCCTCACTTAATTGTGATAAAGCAATTTCTTTATACACTTCACATGATTTTAGTAATTCTTTATGTGTACCAATACCTACACACTTGCCTTTATCTAAAACAACTATTTTATCTGCATTCATAATGGTACCAATTCTTTGTGCAACTATCATAATTGTAGCATCCTTTGTATGCTTTCTTAATTCATGACGTAATTTAGCATCAGTTTTATAATCTAGTGCACTAAATGAATCATCAAATATATATATTTCAGGATTTCTAGCAATTGCACGAGCGATTGAAAGTCTTTGTTTTTGTCCTCCACTTACGTTAGTACCACCACGTGCAATATGTGATTTGTATTTGTCAGTCATTTTTTCTACAAATTCTGTAGCTTGAGCAATATCAAGTGACTCTTTAATTATTTTATTATTTGGTTTTTTACGTCCATTATCACCATATGAAACATTTTCTTCTACTGTTCCTGTAAACATTACTGCTTTTTGTGAAACATATCCAATGCGATTATTAAGTTCTTTCAAATCATAATCTTTTACATTAACACCATCTACTAGTACGTTTCCATCTGTAGCATCATAAAATCTAGGAACTAAGTTAATAAGTGTTGTTTTTCCACTACCTGTAGAACCAATAAATGCTATAGTCTGTCCTTTAGAAACTTCAAAACTAATATTTTTTAATAAGTATTCAGATGCATCTGGATACTTAAAACTAACATTTTCAAATTTTACTGTACCTACTTCTTTTGTTTTAGATTTAAAGTCACCTGAAATAATAGATACATCACTTTCTAATACTTCATTAATACGATCTGCTGATACTTTTGCTCTTGGTAAGACCATAAAAATAAATGTTAGCATCAAGAAAGATATAATTACTTGTATTCCATAACTAGAAAAAACTACCATATTACTAAATATATTAATTTTATCAAGTATAGTACTATGCATTATTAAATATGCACCTACTATATATATTCCTAGATGTTGAAATTGCATTACAAAGTTCATAACAGGTTCCATTAAAGCAAATGTCTTAGTAATTCTAAGATGTATACTAGTTAAATCATCATTAACTTTATTGAACCGTTTTTCTTCAAATTTTTCTGCATTAAATGCATGAACAACACGAATACCAGTAATATTTTCTCTAGTTACACCATTAATCTTATCTGTAAGTTTTTGAATTTTCTCAAATCTAGGAGATACAATACTAATAATTATTAAATTGGTTACTACAATTATAATTACACCTGCAAGAGTAACTAAACTTAATTCTCCACTCTTACCAACTATTTTTAATAAAGCCCAAACAGCCATTACAGGAGCCTTAATTAATAATTGAAGTCCCATTGCAAGCAATGTTTCTATTTGAGTAACATCGTTAGTAGTACGTGTAATTAAACTACTAGTAGAGAATTTTTTTATTTCTGCAATACCAAATGATTCGACCTTCTCAAAGATACGTCTTCTAATATTTCTAGAAAATCTAGCAGATAAAAGAGAAGTAAAATATCCAACACTAATAGTACATAATAAACTACCTACCGCACAGATTATCATATGAACTCCTGCTAATAATATTTCATTCATAGTACTATCTTCTGTTTGAATAAGTTTAGTAATATTACTCATATATTCAGGCAATCTAAGATCTAAAAATACTGAAAAAACTACTAATATTACTACAACTAATACAATTAATAAATCTTTTTTAGTAAGATTTTTAAATAATTTAATCATTATACTTCATCCTTTCTAATAACTTCTACCTTTAATTTTCTTAAAGCAACAACAGTTAGTCTTTTACCACATTTAGGGCATTTAACATGTTTAATTCCTCTTTTACTAGGTAAAGGAAGTCTTAATATTGTATGACATTTAGAACATTTTTTATATATATTATCGTCATTCTTATTATTTTTTCTATTTTTTAACAATAATGTATTTTTTATTTTTAAATATCTATTATTTTCTTTATCACGAGATGTAATATTCTTAGATAAAAATCTAAATACAATTATAACTACTAATAAAACACAAGCTAAATCTAAATATAAATTTTTAATAAATATACTAGTAATAAATAAAATTAAATAGATGATTATTAATAATTTTTCTAATTCATCTATACCATTTCTTTTAGTTGCAAATCTAAACATATTATTAAAATTATTCATCTTATCACCTTCTAAATAACCGCTATTATATTATATTATAATACAAGAAATTATTCAATAATTATATTTATTTAAAACAAAAAAATGCTAAGTATTATATACTTAACACTTATATATTAAATATCACTTAATAAAAGTGCATAATTATAATCTATCTGCAAATTTTCTATTTCCACTTCTAAACAGTTTTTTCATTTCATTTAGTAATTGTTGCTACTTATTATTCATGATACCTCCTGTTGTTTTAACTGAAAGTATAGTAATATGTGTTAACTATATTGTCAATTATTATCCATATAAGATTAAATATATTTTTAATAAAATACTCTGTATTATAGGCCTTCTAATCATAAATTTGGGCTTATCTTTTTCTATTTCTTTAATTATCTTATTTACTAAATCATCATAATTATCTTGTTCTAATAATCTAAATATATTTCTTTGAATTCTATTTAAATCAGATATATTCTTATATGTATTTCGATTAGAACTATACTTTTCTTTATTATCAATCATTACTTGATTAAAACCTGTATGATAGCACCCTGGTTCAATTATAGATATAGATATATTAGAATTTAAGTATTTAAGCTCATATTTTAATGCTTTACCAATATTAGTAATAGCAGCTTTAGTAGAAGAATAACTACCTAAAAATGGCATTGGTAAATATCCTGCGATAGATGAAGTTATAAATATTTTAGTAGGACTATTTGTATTTTTCTTAAGATTATAAAATTCTTGTATTAATGAAAAAGATGAAAAAACATTAGTTTCATAGTTTTGTTTTACAACATCCATATTCATATCTAAAAGTGTTCCACCATATCCAACACTAGAATGAATAATTAGACAATCAGGATTTATTCTATTAAGTCTATATCTATCATCTTTACTATTTATATCTAATTTTAATATACTAACACATAAATGTTCTTCCATTGCTTTATGTGCAAGAGAATTAACTTGCTTATCGTGATGAACACCTATATATACTTTATGACCTCTTAAATATAATTTTTTAGAAAGTAGATAACCAATATTAGATGTACCACCAACTATTAATATCTTCATATGCTTCACCATTAATAGTCTTTACCAAAAAAAAAGAAAAATTGCATAAAACAATCTTTCTATATCTGTATATATATAAATGTATCTAGACCATTAGCACATAGGTCTAACTAATCTTATCTTTGCTCTTTTCATAAATACCAACCTCCACTACTTTATATAAATAGTATAACATCAATATATAATAATTTTACAAAAAAAAGCTACACAAGAGTGTAACTTGACACATATAATGTAAATTGTTTACGCTTCTACTTGAAAATCTTGTAAAGATCCATCTTCTCCTACTATTTTTGCGATTGATTTTTCAGCATTCTTTAATCTTTCATCACAAACTTTAACTAAGTTCATAGCATCATTAAACTTATCAATAGCGTCATCTAAAGGAATATCTCCATTTTCTAACTTCTTTACGATATCTTCTAATTTTTCTAGATTCTCTTCAAAACTCATTTCTTTTTCTTTTGCCATAATAACCCTCCTATAATACCTCGGCATCTATCTTACCATCACTTAATTCTAATGATATTTTATCTTTCTTATTAACACTTTTTATACTTGTAATAACTTTATCATCCTTTTTAATTATACCATATCCTCTTTTAATTGTCGAAAGTGGTGATAAAGCATCTAATTTTGATATTATTTGTAAATATTTATTTTTCTTATTTTCGATTAATTTTTCAGGATTTTTTAAAATATAACTACTCTTAATATTTAAAAATTGTTTTTCTTTATAGTTATATAAATTTTTTATATTATATTTTAATTTATCAATTAATGTATCGAATTTTTGTTCTTTTATTTGATATATACTAATTGGATTTTTTAAAACGTATTTATTAGTTATGTCATCTAATTTTTGTTTTAATATTGTAATCTTATTAATTAATGATTTTCTTCCTCTTAGTTTTTATTGATCTATATAATTAATAACATCTGCTTCATTTGGAACTGCAAGTTCTGCTGCTCCTGTTGGAGTTGGAGCACGTAAATCTGCTACAAAATCTGCTATTGTAAAGTCTATTTCATGTCCTACAGCACTAATAACTGGTATTTTACAATCATATATAGCATATGCCACTTTTTCTTCATTAAAGCACCACATATCTTCAATACTTCCTCCACCACGTCCAACAATCAAAGTATCAATATCATAGCTTTCAGCTTTCTTAATTTGACTAACTATAGAGTCAGCAGCAGCTTCTCCTTGAACAAGTGCTGGAAATAGTATTACTTCTGTTAATGGAAATCTTCTTTTAATAGTTGATAGGATATCTCTAATTGCTGCACCCGTTGGAGCTGTTACTACTCCTACTGTCTTAGGAATTCTTGGAATCTTTTTCTTAACACTTGGATCAAACAATCCTAATCCTTCTAACTTTTTCTTTAATTGCTCATAAGCTATATAAAGGTTACCAACACCATCTTCAACCATATCTGAAACATAGATTTGATAACCACCATTAGCTTCATATACACTTATTTTACCTGTTACTAATACTTTCATACCATCTTCTGGCATAAACTTTAAACTCTTAGTTTGAGTAGCAAACATAACTGCATTAATTCTACTACCCTCATCTTTTAATGTAAAATAATAATGGCCTCTACTATGTGCTTTAAAATTAGATATTTCTCCCTTAATAAAAACTTGATTTAAATGAACATCATTATCAATTTTATATTTTATATACCTAGTAAGTTGTGTTATTGTAATATACTTATCATCCATTATTTTCCTCACTATGATAAATACTATCTAAAACACCATTAATCATTTTTACTACATCATCATCACTATACTTTTTAGCAAGTTCAATAGCCTCATTTATTGCAACAACTCTAGGTGTATCAGTATATTTAAGTTCATATATACCTAAAGATAAAATTGCTTGATCAACTTGATTTAATCTATCAATAGTCCAATTTTTTAAATATTTATTAGCAAAACCATTTATTACTTCTTGATTATCAACTATTCCTTTGACACTATCTGTAACAAACTCATTTTTAATTTCTAATTGTTCTTTAATTAAACTATCAAGATCATATTCTAATTTACCTTTTCTCATAATATTAACTTGATAAATTACTTTTATAATTACCTCTCTTAATTCACTACGGTTTTTCATCTCAACCACCTCTTTAATAATTATATCAAAAAAAGAGCATAAAAAAAAGTAACAAAAGTTACTTTTTAATAGCTTGTTTTTTACTTTGAAGTTGTCTTTTATTATATGAGTTAACATATCTATTAGCATCAAATACACCAATTTCTTCTGGCATAATATCATGATCCATAGAAGCTAGACTAATTATTCCATATTCAACTGGTGATACAGCTACTAAACTATGGAATAAGTTACGAAATTGTTGTCTAAAATCAGGATCTGTTGGATAAGCAAATGTAAAATCATACTTTTCACCATTCTTTTTAGTTTTTTCTACACCAAATCTAATATTTTCTAATTCAGAAAAATACATAGGTATTAAATTAATAATACTAGATGTAGAAACATCAGCTTTAACTTCAGCCTTACATTTCTTAGCTTCTTCTAAAGTTTCATTTTTGAAATATTCAACTTTCATTTCTGATCTTTGTGGTCCTATATTACCTGTTAAATCAGTACCTAGTAAAGAATCAACACTAACAACAACTAAACCATTTTCACCATTATATCTTTCAGAGTAAGAATACATATCTCCTTCTTCTCTACTATAGAATCTTTCAATTACTGTAATAGTACTATCAGAATCTCCACTTTTAATGACATAGTTTGTTGTTAGACCATTTTTACCTCTAACTTTTCCATCAATAATAATGTTTTTTTCCATTCTAATATACCCCCTTTAAGAATAGCTGGACATATTATACCATAAATGTACATTTTTGTCAATTAAAAAGAACTGTTACTTTTTAATTTTAACAATTCTCTTCTCCATTCCATATAACATCTTATTAGCAATTAGTATAGATGTATCCATTTCAGTATAATTAGTAGTATCATAAGATAACAATTCAGTACCACTACTTAAATTATTCTTTATAACTGGTAAAAACTCATCAATTCCATATCCTAATTTAGTAACATGTTCAATAGTAGTCTTCTTCCTATCTTCTAGATATATTTCATTCATATAATCCCTTAAAACAATAGTTCTTGGATTTGCTTTAAATACATATAATTGATCCATAGTTTGTAAATCTCTATTTAAAAACTGAATTTTTTGCTTAAATTCTTCTTCTGAAATATCATTATTTAAAAACATCATCTGATACCAAAAATAATTATCTAAAACTCCTCTATCTTGAATAATAATTTCAGGTCTTTTTGATTTTCTTGTTTGTAGTTCTTCTCTAGATATTCTTAATGTTTCATCATTAAAATCTACTGATGTAAAATTCTTTAATTCCTCTGGTGTATGACTTCTTTTTATAATTGCAGCAGGTTCCGTTGTCTTTTCAATATTAAACCCACCAAATTTAAAAAATTCATAAATTCTATCAGAAGTAACAGTTTTACCTGTTCTAGGAAGTCCAGAAAACTCTATAACAAATGGCTCTTTTTCTTCACTTTTAAGACTATCATATAATTTTCTCAATTTTACTTTTCTTTCATGTAATCTTTCTAATTTTTCTAAATATTCATAATCACTTAAAAACTTCTTGTATTCCATAATTCTCTCCTTAATCTATCCAACTTGATACTTGAAAAACTATTAAATCCTTATTATTCTTTCTAACATATTTAATAATACTATTATCATCATCTACTAATATATTTATAGTAGAATTCATATGTTCTTTCAAGTAGTTGCTTTTTAATTCTTGTGATTCTACTTTCTTATATTCTTCTTGTTCTTTAGAAATAAAGATAACATCATTGATATCAAAGAAACTCATATTTCTTTTTAACCAATCAATCTTTTCTTCTACTATTTTATCAGTTTTACATACTGTTAAAATCTTTACCTTTATATTATCTTTCTTAATTAATTCTTCTACTCTCTTAATATTGCTTTTTAATGGTCTAATTGTATTATAATTAAAATTACCTATATCATATTCTGCTATAACACCATCCATATCTACATAAATAGTAATATCTTTATCTTTGTATTCATCTAGTGTATTATAAAATTTCATATTTACTCCTTCATCTTTTTCTTTAATTCATATAAAAAGTTAAGTGCATCCATTGGTGACATTTCCAAAGGATTTATTGCTTTAATCTTTTCTTCTACTTCATTAACTTGTTCTACATGTTCTACTTCTGCTTCATTAAGTTCAAATAATGAAGTTTGCATAAATGTTTCTTGTTTTACACTCTTATGTTCATATACATCTAAAATATCTTTACTACGTTTAATTAAATCTTTAGGTAAATGAGCAAGGCTTGCGACATGAATACCATAACTCTTATCAATTGAACCTGCTTTTACTTTATGTAAGAAAGTTATTTTACCATCTTCTTCTACAGCTGATACATGAACATTTTTAAGATGTTTTAATTCTTTTTCTAATCCAGTTAATTCATGGTAATGTGTAGAAAACATAGTTTTAGCCTTAATCTTATCATGAATATATTCAAGTATTGCTTGAGCAAGACTCATTCCATCATAAGTAGCTGTACCTCGACCTAATTCATCAAATAATATCAAACTAGATTCAGTAGCTTCACTGATAGCATAATTAGCTTCTTTCATCTCAATCATAAAAGTTGATTCACCACTAACTAAATCATCACTAGCTCCTATTCTTGTAAATATCTTATCAAAAATAGGCATTTCACATGATTTGCATGGAACAAAACAACCTATTTGAGCCATTATAACAGTAATTGCTGTTTGTCTCATATAAGTAGATTTACCTGCCATATTAGGACCAGTTATTAATAAAATATCAGTAGATTTATCCATAATAATATCATTAGATACATATTTATCAGATAATACCTTCTCAACTACTGGATGACGACAATCTATTAGTTTTAAACTTTTCTCTTTAATTAGCTTTGGTCTAACAAATTTTTCTTCATCACTTACAACAGAAAATGATTGTAACATATCTACTTCACTAACTACTTTAGATATTTCTTGAATATTAGTAATATATCTTTTTACTATTTCTCTTATATCCATAAATAATTTATATTCTAGATTTATAATCTTTTCTTCTGCACCAAGTATTATATTTTCTTTTTCTTTTAATAAGGGAGTAATAAATCTTTCACAGTTAGCAAGAGTTTGACGTCTTTCATAACCATATTCATCTTTTACTAAATCTTTTTGTCCCTTACTTACTTCTATATAATAACCAAATACTTTATTAAATCCTACTTTTAAGTTTTTAATACCTGTACGTTCTTTTTCTTGACGCTCAATATCAAGTAAAAAATCTTTAGAACCACTACTTATCTTTCTAAGTTCATCCAATTCATCATTATAACCATCTTTTATAAGTGAACCTTCTTTTAAAGTTAATGGTGGATCTTCATAAATAGATTTTTCTAGAATGTTTGCTACTTCTTCTAAAGTTTCTATTTTTTTATCATAATTTAATTGTTCTAAAATACTCTTAATAGTTGGTAATGCATTTAATGATCTTTTTAACTGTAACATATCTCTAGCATTTAAATTTCCATAACTAATACGACCTGCTAAACGTTCTAAATCATATACATCATTTAGGGCAGTTCTTAAATCATCTCTTAAAATAAACTCGCATGAAAGTTTTTCTATAAAATCATAACGTCTTTCTAATTCTTTTTTATCTGTAAGAGGTGATTCTATTTGTTGTTTTAAATAACGAGATCCCATCGCAGTTTTACATTTATCTAAAAGCCATAATAAAGAATATTGTCTATCACGTGATCTAATAGTTTCAACTAATTCTAAGTTCCTTTTAGTATTATTATCAAAGAATAATATTTTACTATTCTTAACTAATTCACATCTTTTTAAATGATGTAAATCACCCTTCTTAGTATCTAATACATAATATAGTAAATGTCTAACAGTAGTAGTAATTCTAATATCATCTATATTCTCATAAATATATTTGTATTCTTCATCATCTGATAAATCATCCATAATAGTAATTAAAATACCATATGTAGTTCTAAGTGTATTAACAAGTTCTCTATCGATTCGTTCATTAACAATTAATTCTCTAAATCCATGACGAACTATTTCTCTTACTATTTCTTCATTAGTTCCTTCTAATAATTCTGTATAGAATTCACCAGTAGAAACATCTGTATAACTAATACCTTTACAATAATCAAAATCATATATATTAGCAATATAATTATTAGCTTTACTATCTAGACTATTATCTATTCTTGTTCCTTTAGTAACTATTTGAATAACATCTCTTTTAACCATTCCTTTAGTTGTTTTAGGATCTTCTAATTGTTCAACAATTGCTACTTTATAACCTTTTTCTATTAAAGTATCTATATATGAAGCATATGCATGATGAGGAACACCACACATTGGAACTCTCTCTTCAAGTCCTGCATTCTTACCTGTTAAAGTAAGTTCTAATTCACGAGATGCTATAATTGCATCATCAAAAAACATTTCATAAAAATCACCAAGTCTAAAAAAGATAAGACAGTCTTCATGTTTATCCTTTATATTCATATATTGAACCATCATTGGGCTTAGTTTACTTCTATCTACTGTACTTCTTTTCATTTTAGTCACCACTAAAACTATTATATCAAATATTGACATATTGACAAAGAAAAAGAAGAAAAATCTTCTATTTTTCTTCATAATTCCAAATACTTAATTTTCCCTTTACTTCAATAGGTTTTTCTAATTTTTCACAATCATCTAAACACCAAGCATACATACCAGTATAATCATGAGTATATACATCAGGATTCATTTTATTTAATTCTTTACTCATCTTTTTATCTACTAAAACACAATCTACTAAATTTACTTTTCCTATTATATAACCTTTTGGATAATCTAGATTATATTCTTTAACCATATCTAATCTTTTTTTATCTAGGCCTTTTCCAGCATGAATATATAACTCTCCCCTATAACTAGTTTTCCAACTTCTAAACTCATACTTTTTATAACCACATATTATTAGAGAAGCAAATGGTTGCTTTACAGTTAATACTTTCACACTTTTTCCACCTTTCTTTTTACCTTTTCTTTCTCACCAAACAACATAGTCTTTAATGTTCCACTATTAGTTTCCCAATCTGTTTCTAACATATTTCTAACAGTATTTTCATCTGTTGCGATAAGTCCAATCTTATTACTATACATAATCCATTTTTGATAATCACCATTATCAAGTAAGAAAACCGTCTTAAAATTAGTTATTTCTTCATTTCTTGAATATAAGTTAAATTCTTTGTACTTAATCTGTAATAATTCTTTAAAAATCATATTAATGTATTGTTTACCTTCATAATATCCTGGAAATGTTTTAACAAGTGGTAACATATTTTTAATTCTATTATCAACTAGTTCTTTAGAACTAGTACTTATCATATCATATCTAGAAATATTATTTTTAATTATCTTTATAATATCATCTGTATATAATTCATCAGATAAAAGATTAATACGACTATCTATATCATCTGTATCAACTTGAGGAATGATATCATAATTACCATTGGGACCACTTTCATATCCAAAGTGAAGTGTTCTACATCCTGCTTGAATCAAATATAAATCTAAAGTTAAATCGAAAAGATATGTTTCATATTCTGAATCTTCATTTTTTATTCTTACTTCATTAGCAACATGATTTTGTCCATATTCTTCTCTTACATTAGGAAGTTTTCTTTCAATAACTTTAGCTTCTACTCCATCTATTTCATTTAATACTTTAGCCATAATTTCTGATATTTGAATACAAGTCTGATATCTTCCTACACAATTATCCATATCAATTACTTTATTAGTAGCATAACTAATATCATCAATTACTCTATAATCATAACTAAATAAATGCCCTAGTGAAATATATACATATCTTAATTTTTCTAATGGAGTTAAATTAGTTGGAATAGTATCAATAACATAATGTAATGGTCCTACAATATTCTCATCACCTAAATTAATACCTATACTATTTAAAACTCTTTCTTTTTTTTCTTCAATACTACAACATTCATCTAACCACTCTATCATTCTTTGTATCTCATCATCATCGAATTGATGAATGTTTACATTTAATTTATCTAAATCTAAGTTGAAATTTGCCATTATCAAATCACCCTTTTATCTATATCTTTTTCCGTTTACTAGAGGTTTTAAACATCTAGTTTTTATCTTTGGTAGTCTTACTTTTTTTATTTCTTCTTTCTTTATAAGCATAAATTTATTTAATAATTCTAATAATTCAACATCATCTTGTTTAAGCATTAAATTAAATAATTGAGGTTCATTATACTTATATAGATCATCATAAGAAAAATAATCTTTATCTATAGAATACTTAGTAATACTAGAAAGTAACTCCATCATATAATTATCTTCATTAGAATGACAATATAAATCTATATTATTACTTACTTCAACAACTCTTTTAGCAATATCAGAATCATTAAATCCTATTTCATCTTCTAAATCTTCATTTTTATAAACCCTAATACTATCAATTATTCTTGGTACTTCTGAAATACTTAAATCTTTAGTCCAAAACATTCCTGGTAATATTACTCCGTCTAATCTATCAGCACATAATTTTGGTCTGTCATTATCAACTATACTATATTCTTTAAAATTTATTATATCATCTATATTAATTCTATCTTCTTTTAAATATTTCATCAAGGAAGAATCACTTTTTAATACCCTTTCTGTATACTCTTCAGTTGATTCTTGTGTCAGATAATCATTATTCATATAATCAATAACATGAGAAAAACAAGGAGTAGCAACATCATGAAATAAACCTGCTAGAACTATCTTTTTATCATCAGTTAATTTATTTGTTATTAAAGCAACATTTAGTGAATGATCATATCTTGATACATATTCTTTAAAATCATATATATCTTTAGAAGCATAATCCATCCCACAAAAATAACCTATATTTTTAAGTCGTGTTAGCGATGGAACAGAAATATATTTTTTTAGAAAATCAGGAATATTTTCATAACCTAAGATATTTTTATATTGATTCAAACTCATAGCTTAACTCCTCTCAAATAAATTAAGATTTATTATAACACTATTATTTTTTAAATTCATCTAATTTTTCAAGTATCTTTACTTTTCCTTTAATCAAATACTCACAAGAACTACTTTTTACTTTTGATAAGTTAGGATTCCAATAACTATACGATGCATCGTAAAATGTCTTATAATCTAATTGCTCCATTGGGATAAATTGTTCTGATGTTTTAAATACTACATCCATTGCATCAATTCTAAATAATTCTAAATCCCCATCTCTTAAATTCTTTTTCCAATAATCTAGAGAATCTTCATCAAGAGCATATAAACAATGCATTCTACTTGGTAACTCAATATTATTATCCTTTCTAAATTGTTCCATAGCCATTTCTCTTTTAAAAACAGATGCCTTTAAGATAGTTTCACGAGCTTCTTTTAACAATTCATAGGCATATTTTTTTAAGCTAGGATTAACTGTATACATATAATTAAATGCATCTATTAAATCCTCTAAATTAAACTTATCTTGTGAACTATATCCATTACTAATTAACACATTATTATGAATATTCTCTAGTTCAGATAAATTAGTAGAATTATTAACAGTAGAAAAATTATTAACTAATTTTCCTAATCTATTTTGAAAACTGTCATCTATTCTAATTTCTTTTTTCTCTTTCCATACATTGTTTTTAATACCTTTTGTATGTAAATGATATAATTCCATATACTCACCCTCAATTTGAAAACATATTATAACATAAAAAAGATAGTATTTCAATTACTATCTCTCTACCTTATACCAAACATCTATTTCATCTTTACTTGGTTCTTCAAATAATGATATTACTTTATTTTTTAACCCCTCATTAACATAAAAGTCACAACCACCTTGACCACTTTCCATTTTTTTATTTCGTTCATCTATATTCTTATTCCATGTATCATCATCTATATCAACGTAATGCCACTCAATATCAATACCCTTAGATTTAAAGTATTCTGTTTCTTTTTTTCTATTTTCTTTTGTCCAAAATCCCCAATCTAAAATAACATTGCAACCAGCTTTAACTATTTCTACTGCTTTTTTATTTAAATATTTATTAACTCTAACACAAAATTGATCATAAAATTCTCCTTGTTCATTATCAATTAAGTCATAAGTTACTTCATCAGTTGATAAAATAATAGCATTTTCTTTTTCTTTAATCATATTTGCATAATATGTCTTACCACTTGCTATCTTACCACATATTAGTATTACTTTACTCATCTAAATCACAACCTTAAAATTCTTCTTAATACTTTTTTATCATACTTTTTCTCATCTTCATTATTTAAATCAACATCTGCTGTCCTATCTTTTCGATATTCAAAATAATAGCTTAGATTATGCATAAACCATTCTAATCTCATAGATTCAATACTTCTATCCCAATTAGATGGATAAGTCTCTTCATATTCGCATATGACTTCTAATATTTCATTTCTCTTTTCTTTATCATTAATCAGACATGAATTGTAAATAATCATATCAGGATCATTATCACTAAATCTTTGATCACAAATTAATATATCATTATCTTGGCATTTAATATGTTCTAAAAAATTCTCATCACCAATATAAATTAAACCATCACTATATGTAGCAAATGCATCACTATCCTTAGTTATCTCATAAGATGTCCTTTTATATTTATAATCTTTAGAATAATATCCTATCAAAATAATAAAGGCTGTAATAAAGAATAACTTTTTTTTATATTTTTCCATATTACATCACCTCTATTCATTACACATTAACCATTTTTAGGACTTTTTTGTTTAACATTTTTATTACTTTTTATATTATCTATTTCTGTAATAATATTATTAAGTAAAATATAATTTGTTGAAGAACTAAGTCGTTCTGGAGTTCTATTATTCAATCCTACTACTCTATCAAGTGCACTTTGGAAATCATTATTATCTATCATATCATAAAATCTACCATCACTTATATGTTTTGCAGGAGGTATATTTTGACTTTTACGAATATAACTTAGTTTTTCTGCTAATTTAACTATATATTCTTCAGTTCTTGTTAATACTCTTCTTTTTGCTTCTTCTTCGTATAAAAGTAATATTTCGTCTTCTTTATCACTTGCTGCGAGACTTTTTATGATTCCAACTTGTTGTTTTCTCCTAGTTGTTACTTCTTCTGCCATTTTTATTAAAGTATGATCATATGCATAAGTACTAATACTTCTATCACTAATTTTTTTTGATTCACTTAATGCATTAGAATACTTTTGAATAAAAATGCTTTTTCTAACTGAATTTCTAACATCAATATTTTCAAATCTAGGATCAGAACCATTTATAGTTAATTCATGCATTTTAAAATACTTAGCTGCTAATCTTAAATCATCAGGTAGTTCAGTTAACATGCTTAATAAAAATGTATAGCAGTTAGCATCTTTAAGTTCATCAAAATCAGCTACATCTCTTAATTTATACAAGATATCAATAGTTTTATTATACCTATTTTTTCTTCTATCACTCATAAACTGTTTTTCAAACATTAAAGTTAAAACCTCAAAATCATCAGGACATAATTCATAGCACTTATTAATTGCCTTATTTGCAATTCCATATGAACGTTCTTCTATTTTTTCTTTGGCAAAATCTAATAAATCTCCCATATAACTAATAACATAATGATCATCTTCTACATAGATTCTATCATCATTAAGTAAAAATTCTATTTCTTCATCAGTAAAGCCATGCTCTTTCAATAACTTGTCTGTAATTATTTCATCATTACATGTCATATAATAAATTGAATTTAATTTTTTCTTTTCCATACAACCACCACCCATAAACTATATATATTATAAAACAAAATAAAAAGAAAGTAAAACTTTCTATTTTATTTTTACTATTTTCATTAGATTAGTTGTATGACTTTCATACATATTCTCAGTAAAACCACCAGTTACAACTACTAAATCATTTTTTTGTAAATTAAATTTTTTCTTAGCTATTTCTATAGAATTATCTATCATATCATCTGTTGATTTATAAAATTTAATTACTTCTGTTTCTACTCCATAATAAATACTAAGTTGTCTTGCTATTTTTTCTTCATTACAAGTTGCAAATATTATACAGTCTGGCTTCATATTACTAAGTTTTCTTGCTGTATACCCAGAAAGTGTACCTGTAACAATGAGTTTTGCTTCTAATTCATTTGCAGAAGCAACTGCTGCGGTTGCTACTGTTTCAACTATATTATTCTTTCTATTAAATTCATAATTTCTATCATATGTAGAAACTTGTTCTGCTTTCATACAAATATCAGCCATAAATTTTACTGTTTCAATTGGATATTTTCCTACAGTCGTTTCTCCTGATAACATAACAGCATCAGTACCATCAAAAGCTGCATTAGCAACATCACTAACTTCTGCTCGTGTTGGTCTTGGACTATTTTTCATAGATTCAAGCATTTCCGTTGCAACAATTACAAACTTAGAGTGAGCACGACAACGTCTAATAATATCTTTTTGATGATGTGGTAAATCTTCTAATGATGCTTCTACCCCTAGATCTCCACGAGCAACCATAATACCATCACTTGCTTCAATTATCTCTTCAATATTATTAAGTGCAGCAACATTCTCAATTTTAGAAATAATTTTAATATCACTATTTTGTTCTTTTAATATCTCTCTTATTTGTTCAACATCTTCTTTGCATGAAACAAAACTTGCTGCTAAAAAGTCTCCATCCATTTCACATGCATAAATAATATCTTCTCTATCTTGTTTGCTAATAAATGGAACTTTTAAATGTACTCCAGGAACATTTAAACTTTTCTTACTACCTAAAACACCACCATTTATTACTTTACATGTTACTCCATCTTCTTCTTTAGAAATTACTTCTATTTTCATTAATCCATTTTCAAGTAAAATATAGTTTCCT
Organism: uncultured Erysipelotrichaceae bacterium; assembly: GCA_902784095.1. Lineage (GTDB taxonomy): Bacteria > Bacillota_I > Bacilli_A > RF39 > UBA660 > UMGS995. The sequence goes on from CACZTK010000008.1 coordinate 33,307, forward strand.
ACCTTTAAAGATTCAACTACTTCAGGATGATTAACTGAAAATTTTTCACTATCACCTAGAACATGTTCTTTAACTATTCTTATAGTCTTACCTTCGACTAATGTAATACCATCACTAGATACTTCATCATTTCTAAATTCAGGTCCTTTAGTATCAAATAATAATCCAATATTCTTACCTGTTCTTTTTCTAACTTCAATCAAGGAATTAATAATTGCGTTACTATTTTCTCTAGTAGAATGACTAAAATTAACTCTTGCAATATTCATTCCATTATTAACCATTTCTTCCATAATATTAGGATCTATACTACTTGGTCCTATACTACATATTATTTTTGTCTTCTTCATTATAATCACCTTCTATATTTTACCAAAAAAAATAGATAATCACAACTAAATTATCCATTATTTTTTACTACCAAATCTATCAAATGGTAAAAGAGTAAATGTACTTTTACCTAAAATGTTTTTTCTCGGAACAAAACCAATTATTCTACTATCTTTTGACACAGGCCTATTATCACCTAACACAAAATAATAATCTTTTGGAACTGTACTCTGCCCCAAGGATGTAATATTATAATTATCCATATCTTCTCTAGTATAATTTTCTTCTACGTATTTACCATTTATATATAATTTATTATTTCTATATTCAACCTTATCTCCAGGTAATCCAATTACTCTTTTAATTATATATTCTCCATCATAATCAACTACAACAATATCAAATCTTTTTATTTTTCCTACGCGATAACCTATTTTATTAAGCAACATATAATCTTTATCTTTAAGTGTAGGAACCATTGAAATTCCATTTACTCTTACAGGAGATACTACATAATGTTTAATAAGTAACACTACAATAATTAAAACAATATAACTTAATAATTCTTGCCAAAATGGTTTTTCTTTCGCTTCTACTTTTTTAGTTTCTTTTTCCACATTAACACCCTTTTCTATTTAATATTATATATTATATACAATTATTATTCAACAAAAAAACTGCATTAAGCAGCTTTCTTTTCTTCATCTTTCTTAGAAACTTTTTGGCCTCTTTCTTTAATCTTATATTGACCAACATAATCCTTCAAGAATGTTAATTTAGCACGTCTAACTTTACCTTTACGTACAACTACTAACTTATCAATTTTAGGTGAATTTACTGGGAATGTTCTTTCTACACCAACACCAGAAGAAATTTTTCTAACTGTAAATGTTTCAGAAACGCTTCCACTTTTCTTACTTACAACTACACCTTCAAATGCTTGAATTCTTTCTCTTTTTCCTTCAATAATCTTATAGTCAACTCTAACTGTGTCTCCTACACGAAATTCAGGAATATCATTTCTAATTTGTTTTTCATTAATTTTGTCAATAATGTTCATAAGAATTCTCCTTTCCATATATATAACCAATGATCATAAAACAAGTTTTTCAGCGGATCACCTTCAACGAATTAGATTATACCACATATTATAAAACAATGCAACTATTTATTAGAATTCACAAAAATAAAGAATGAATAATAATTCATCCTTTACAATAATCTAATTTAGAAAGTCATCAATAGTCATTAATCTATCATCAATTTCATCTAAGTTTATTTTTTCCTTTGCAGGTTTATCATCAATAACAACTTCTTTTGTAAATTCTTCTTTTCCAGATAATTCTTTTACAATAAAAGCATCAATAATTTCTTTCTTAGAAATTCCACTACCTATTGAATATCTATCCATAATAGGAAGTTCTGTATCTTTTACAGTATTAATTTCTGGAGTTTTTATACCTATATAATCTTTATGATTAACTATGAATGATTTTACTACTTTGTACGGATTAGTTTTAACTTCTCTTAAAAGAACTAATCCACGACGAGCACGAGTAGAAATTGGGAATTCAGAAAGTCTTATACGTTTTGCAGTACCCTTATCCATAATTACAGAAATAAACTCATGTGAATTATAATCAAAGTTAGACATCGAAACAATATAATCATCTCTTAACATCATAGCTTTAACACCACTTGCTTTAACTCCAACTACTGGAATATCATTTACAGAGAAACTTAATCCATAACCAGAGTCTGTAGTTAAGAAAATTGTTGGATTTTCTTCTAGAATGGCATCAATTACTTGATCATCACCTTTAAGTTTCATACAACTTGTTGGCTTAGAATATCTAGTTAATTTAAAGTCTCCCAACTTAGAACGCTTAATCATACCATTTTTAGTAGCAATAATAATATTTCTATCTAATTCAAAATCATATACTGGTATTGCAGATACAATGCTTTCTTCTGGTGATATTTCTATTAAATTAGATATATGTTTACCCATATCTTTCCATTTAATATCAAATATTGTATGTACTGGAACATATAAATAATTACCATCAGTAGTAAATACAAGTAATGTATCTTGAGTATTCATTTCATATAAACCTATAATATAGTCATTTTCTTTCATAGTTAAATCTTCTAAATTACTTGCTTGATAACTTCTGGTACTTGTTCTTTTAATATAACCATCCTTAGTAACTAATACAACAACATCTTCTTTAGGAATCATTTCAGATGTATCTATTTTAATCTCAGTAATTTCTTCTTTGATATCAGTAATTCTATCTTCTGCATAATTCTTCTTAACATCTCTTAAATCTTTTTTCATAACTGATTTTAATACTTCTTCATTACCAAGAATTTGTTTTAATCCTTCAATAATCTTTTTTAAGTTTTCCATTTCTTCTTGAAGTTCAACTACATCAGTATTAGTTAATCTATATAACTGTAATGTAACAATAGCTTCAGCTTGTTCCATAGAAAATTCAAACTCTTTTACTAAGTTTTCTTTAGCATCTGCTTTATTCTTACTAGAACGAATTACTTTAATTACTTCATCTAAGATAGAAATACATTTAATTAAACCTTCTACTATATGAAGACGTGCTTCTGCATGTTTAAGATCAAACTTAGTTCTTCTAGTTACAACTTCTCTTTGATGAGCAATAAAAGCATCCAATGCTTCTCTTAATCCTAAAAGTCTTGGTCTTTTATTTACAATTGATACCATATTAAAGTTATAACTTATTTGCATATAGGTATTCTTTAGTAAATAATTTAATATAAGATCAACATTAGCATTTTTCTTTAAATCAA
>CACZTK010000009.1 GCA_902784095.1 uncultured Erysipelotrichaceae bacterium
AATACCAACAAGTAAGGAAAATATTAAGCTTTTAGATTTTTTAGTAGAAAATAGATATATAGATCATTATCATAGATCGGGAAGAAAACTTTTAATTTACTATAAACCTAAGCGAAAAAGAAAAAATGAAATCAAAAACGTGGAACATATAAGTGTTGGAAAAGATTAATGATAATAGTTGTTAATCTTTTTTAGATGTTTTCATATGTATATATAAAAAGTATCAATGATACTAAAAATATTGACAAATAATAATTGAGTATTTATAATATTTTTAAGTAAAATGAATAAAAGGGAGAAAGGAGGGTAATGACAACTGAAATTGCAACTAATGAAATAAGTAATTATTTGAGTATACTTAAAAGTATGCTTAAAGATGATGATACTAAGCTCATAATAAAAGAAGATCTGGTTAAGAACTATACATTTAAATATTTATATAATGTTAATAAACATAAAATAATTGGTATATTGCTAAGTTTGAGAGAAGATGAATTTTATAAAAAAGTAGTAAGTAATAATTCAATGCATGAAGGGGATATATTATATATATGGAATCCTATTAGATTATTTACTAATGCAAGAGGAGAATTGTGTGAACTTAGACTATATATAAAGACATATGTAAATATTAATAATAGGATGATAGTTATTATATCTTTTCATGAATTTAATGATTTTAGTTAGGAGTGAATTGTAATGAAAAAGTTTTGTGATAAATGTTTAAAAGAAGTAGAATGTACTTATAATGAAAAGTATATAGATATTAGTATTGATAATAATAAAATTAATTATTTAAAAAAATATTATATATGTAGTGAATGTAATAATGAATTTTTAGATGATTTATATGACTATGATGTTGAGATAGTAAATAAAAAATTAAGAGAGTTGAATAATATTATTACCATAGATGAAATTGAAGAAATAATAAGAAAGTATAATATTGGTAAGAAACCATTATCTTTATTATTAGGATTGGGAGAAGTAAATATTATTAGATATCTTAATGGTGCAAATCCAACAAAAGAAATATCTGATTTATTAAAAAATATATTAAATAATCCTTTTTTATATGAATTATATTTACGAGCAAATAAAGATAAGATTACTGAAATTGCTTATAAAAAATCTCTAGGAAAAACAAAACAATTGGAGTTGAATAGCAAGCAATCAAAATTATACAATGTTTCTTTATATATAATTAATAAATTAGAAGAGGTTGATCCTTTATCCATTCAAAAACTACTTTATTTTGCTGATGGATTTTCTAATAAATTTCTTGGAAAAGATTTATTCAGTGATTTGCCAGAAGCATGGATTTATGGACCTGTTTATAAAGAAATATATGATTGCTTTAGTTATTACAAAGGAAACACTATAAACTATAATGAATTGTTAAGCAATCGAGAGTATAATCTTGAAGATGAGGAAATTGAATATTTAAACAATATTATAAAGACATTTGGGTGCTATAGTGGTTCGTTATTAAGAGAGATGACTCATATAACTAATCCTTGGATTAATGCTAGGATTGGCTTAAATGAATATAAATATTCAGATAGAGTAATTAGTAAGGAAGATATTAATCTTTATTTTGATAAGATATGTCAAGAATATAATATTACTTGTCAAGATGATATTATTAATTATAGTAATGATTTGTTCATACAATCTAAAGATAATCTATTTAGGGATAATAATTAGTTTTTATACTTGTTTGATTTTTTTAAAGATTAAAATAGTTATAATAAGACATTTAGTTAGGAAGGAGATATATTATGACTAAATTTAAACCAAGAGTTAGAGGATCATTTTCAGATAGAAATGGTATTGATACAATTAACACTAAAATTCAAATAGATTTCTTTGATGATAGAACGCGAAATAATATAATGAATTTATTAGATTATATTATTGATTATATTATTAACCATAATAATGGTAAAAAGTATTATAAATATGTATATTTAGATATTTTTCAGGCAACTCGTGATGAAATGCCACCAATGTCAGATTACGATTTTGAATATGTAAGAGAACCTGTATATAAGGGAATAAAAAATGAATGGCCTTATAATAATATTTTAGATTATATTGAATCTACTTTATCATGGATTAATAATTATATGTATCATAATATTGCTACTGAGTTTCAAGAAAAGTTTAATTTATTATTTAAAAGAGAATGTGTTGGGTATAGATTAATTAATTTCACTGCGACTAAACTAACAAATGAAGAAGAAATAAAAAGTGTAGAATCTGCATTAAATACAAAGTATGACGCATGTAGTAAAAGTATAGAAAAAGCACTTAATTATTTATATGACAGAAAGTCTCCGGATTATGAAAATTCAGTTAAAGAATCTATTTCTGCAATAGAAGGAATGTGTAATATTATTAATGGTACTAAAAATAATAGTTTAGGGGATGCTTTAAAAGAATTAGAGTCAAATGGGGTAGTAATTCATGGAGCAATGAAAGAAGCTTTTAATAAACTATATGGATATACTTCAGATAAGAGTGGAATTAGACATAATGGTGGAGTTGATGAAAATACAACATTCGAAGAGGCACAATACATGTTAGTGTCATGTTCTGCATTTTTAAATTATTTAATATGTATATATGAAAAATAAGTTTGGATATACATAATTATTATTCGTTTTATTAATAATAATTCTAGTGGTGTACACGTTGTTACATATTATGTAATTACTTCTAAATCTGTTAAATATAAATCAAATAGAATTGGAAAAAATTGGTAATTTACTTTTATTAAGGGTAATATCACAGATAAAAAATTAGTTAATAAAATAATTAAGAATATAAACCATGTATTACTGTTAATCTAGTAGTACAAGTAGGCGTAATATATTCTATTACTAATCTGAATGTATATATGGTATCTCAGTAAGTCATTATTAGGGTATTATAATATAAAATGACGAAATTTATTTTCGAAAAATCACAAGACGATTTATAAATAAATAACCGAATAAGAAATCTACAAATAACCGAATAAAAAAACAATAAATAACCGAAAATAATTGATTAAAATAAAAAAATATGCTAGTATTATATTAGGAGGCAATAATATGACTGAATACAAAAATAGAATTGCTGATGAATTACTTAAAAAAAAATTAAAGGGTAAAGGTGCGGTTTTGATACAAGGTCCAAAGTGGTGTGGAAAAACAACAACAGCTGAGCAAATTTCAAAAAGCATTCTTTATATGTCTAATTCAGAAGAAAAAGAACAAAATCTAACTTTAGCAGATATTAATCCTAGTTTATTATTAAGTGGAGAAGTACCAAGATTAATTGATGAATGGCAATTAGCTCCTAAATTATGGGATGCAATTAGATTTGAGATTGATCACAGAGGAGAAGAGGGACAATTTATATTAACAGGTTCATCTGTTCCTGCTAATATGGACTCTGTATCTCATACTGGAACTGGAAGATTTGCATGGTTAACTATGAGACCAATGACATTATTTGAATCTGGTGAATCAAATGGTATGTTTAGTTTATCATCATTGTTTTCTTCTAATGAGCAAGTTAGTGGTACAAATGATTTGTTATTAGATGATATTGCTTATTTATGCTGTAGAGGTGGATGGCCTAGAAGTATTTTTATGGATAAAGACATAGCACTAGATCAAGCATTTGATTATTTAGAAGCTGTTATTAAATCGGATATTTCTGCAGTTGATGGTGTTAATCGTAATCCTGAGCGTGCTAAAAATTTATTAAGAAGTTATGCTAGAAATATAGGTACACAAGCATCTAATGAAACACTTAAAAGTGATATCATATCTAATGATTCAGCATCGTTAGATACTGATACAATATTGTCATATGTAAATGCATTAAAGAAAATATTTGTCATAGAGGATTCTCCAGCATGGAATCCTAATTTAAGAAGTAAAACTGCAATTAGAAGTTCAGATACTAGGTATTTTGTTGATCCTTCAATTGCTACTGCTGCACTGGGATTAGGACCTAATGATTTAATAAATGACCTAAATACTTTTGGACTTATATTTGAAACATTATGTATCAGAGACTTAAGGGTATATGCAGAAAGTATAAATGGAAGTGTTTATCACTATAGAGACTCATCAGATTTAGAATGTGATGCAGTAATTCATTTAAGAAATGGATCATATGGTTTAGTAGAAATTAAACTTGGTGGTGATAAATTAATTGAAGAAGGAGTAGAAAATTTAAAGAAACTTATTAATAAGATAGACATAACAAAAATGAAAAATCCTTCTTTTGGAATGGTTTTGACTGCAATTGGTAAATATGCATACAAACGTGAAGATGGAATATATGTCGTTCCTATTGGATGCTTAAAAGATTAAAATAATGTAAATGATAGATATTATAATATTGAAAGAAGGTATAAGATGAAAATGTATTTAATAACAGGAACTTCAGGTTTTATAGGTTCTAATTTAGCAAAAAGAATATTAAAGGATAATGATGATATCAGAGTAATTGGTATTGATAATATGAATGATTACTATGATGTTAGTTTAAAAGAGTATAGACTAAAAGAATTGGAAAAATTTGGTAATTTTACTTTTATTGAGGGTAATATTGCTGATAAAGAATTAATTGATAGAGTGTTTGAAGAATACAAACCAAGTATTGTTGTTAATCTAGCTGCACAAGCAGGAGTAAGATATTCTATTACTAATCCAGGTGTATATATGGAATCTAATGTAATTGGATTTTATAATATATTAGAAGCTTGTAGACATAATCCAGTAGAACATTTAGTATATGCTTCATCTAGTAGTGTTTATGGAGGTAATACTAAGGTACCATTTTCTACTGATGATAAAGTAGATAATCCAGTTAGCTTGTATGCTGCAACTAAAAAGAGTAATGAATTATTTGCTCATACATATTCAAAACTTTATAATATTCCAACTACTGGTTTAAGATTCTTTACTGTTTATGGTCCTGCTGGTCGTCCTGATATGGCTTATTTTGGATTTACTAATAAGTTAATTAATGGAGAAACTATAAAAATATTTAATTATGGTAATTGTAAAAGAGATTTTACATATGTAGATGATATTGTAGAAGGAATAATTAGAGTAATTAATAAAGCACCAGAGAAAAAGACAGGTGAAGATGGACTTCCAATTCCACCATATGCTGTATATAATATTGGAAATTCTAATCCAGAAAATTTACTTGATTTTGTAAACATCTTACAAGAAGAATTAGTTAGAGCTGGTGTACTTCCAGAAGATTATGATTTTGAGTCTCATAAAGAATTAGTACCAATGCAAGCAGGAGATGTTCCAATAACTTATGCAGATACAACACCACTTGAAAGAGATTTTGGATTTAGACCTAATACATCTTTAAGAGAAGGTTTAAGAAACTTTGCAGAATGGTATAAAGAGTTTTATATTGATAAAGAAAAAGGTAAAAGTAAATAATAAATAAGTATTGGAAAACCAATACTTTTTATTTGACTAAATTAATGTAAATATTTATAATATATAACTAAAGAAAATATAAAGAAGGTGAAATCCTATTATGAGAAAAAGTATTTTTGATATAGAGAATAGATTAGATATATCTATTGAGTTTAAAAAGTTTATTGATGTATTAAACAAAGAGGATGCTAAACTACGTAGTGGGTGTTTCTTAACATATTTTGAGTTTGTTAATAGATATGTTTTTAATATATGGGAATATCGTGATACTTTTATTGATATTTATTCTTATCTTACTCATATTGGTATTACTTCAGATATGATAAGAAATGGAATAATAGATGAGTCACATTTTTTAAACTTTCTAGAATTTTTACTAAATATTGATAAAACTATTAAGGATAATAATTTAGAAAAATATATAATAGATATTGTTGTAAAAAATATAGTACCACATAATATTCCTATTATTTTGGAGAAGATGAATTATGAGAAATATGAAAATGGTGGAAAAATATGTATTAGAAAAAGAGATTCTGATGTTGATTCTATATTAGAAATTGTACCTGAAGATGTATCTTTATTATTACTTTCTTATAATGATATTAGAAATAATAATTTAGAAGCAAAGAAGGATATTTTAAAGGGATTAGATCTATATATAGAAAAAGGTAAGAAAGAATATAAGAGTTTTGATTCTAAGTTATATGATTCTATAGGAACTATTGTCAATAAGATGGGAATTAATCATCCTATTGATGAAGAACCTTATACTAATATGAGTAAAGAGCAAATAATTAAATGGTATGATAAATGCTTTAAGCTTATGATTCATCTTATTAGAACAAAAGAAATTAATATTATAAAAGAAGAAAGAGTAAATTTAATTAAGAAATAGATTTTTAATAAATAATTATTAATTAACGACGTAGTCGTTAATTTTTTTTTACTATAATATTATAGGTGGTGATTTCATGAATGAAGTAATTGAAAAAGAAAGTATTGGAGCTATGATATATGAAATTAGAGGAAAACAGGTAATGTTAGATTCTGATTTAGCTAAACTTTATCAATGTACTAATGGTACTAAAGATATTAATAAAGCTGTTAATAGAAATATAGAAAAGTTTCCCAATGATTTTTATTTTAGATTAACAGAGAAAGAAGTTAATAGTATTTCAAGGTTCCAAACTGGAACCTTGAACGGAAGAGGTAGCAATATTAAATATTTGCCACATGTATTTACGGAACAGGGAGTTGCTATGCTTGCAACTATCCTTCATACTAAAGTAGCTACACAAGTAAGTATAAATATTATGCGGGCATTTGTTGAAATGAGGCATTATTTAAATGATAATCAAGATATTTATAAATCTATTAATCATATAAATAATAAACTTGTTGAACATGATGAAAAATTTGATCTATTATTTTCATCGTTTAAAGAAAAGAATAATCATTTATTTTTTAATGGTGAGATATATGATGCTTATTCATTGATGATAGATATATTTAATAAATCGCAAGAAGAAATAATAATTATAGATAATTATTTAGATAAGAATTTATTAGACATATTATCTAAGACTAATAAAAATGTTAAAGTAGTTACTAACAAGTATAATATGTATGATTATTCTAAATATATAGAACAATACCATAATG
>CACZTK010000010.1 GCA_902784095.1 uncultured Erysipelotrichaceae bacterium
AGGATAACTGTAACTTAGTAAAGAGAAAGAAAACTCTTAGTATCACTGGGAATACTGATAATATTCTTTAGGGATTACGGAAAACTCGGTCGAGAGACTTAAAAAAATCTAATTTTGGTAGAAATACCGATCAAGGGTTTTATTTGGTATTATGAGTAATATTATAATATCTTATAAGATTCTATTTCTTGATATAGAATATGAAAATATTCTGTATTCCTAATTTTTTATGAAAGTTGCGTTGTTGAGTAAATGTGATTTTTAATAAAATTTCATTTATATTGATGGTAATACTTTCATATTTTTTAATGAAGGGCTTTGTAGCCTTTTATTTTTTTTTGTAAAAACTAGGATTATTGACAAAATGGAGATTATATTGTATAATTAGCTTGTTAATACGTTAAAGCGTATTAGTAGTTACAGTTGAAGAAGGAAAACTTTGGAAGATATTTTGTTAGGCTTCAATGACAGTTGCTTAACAACCTATTTTAAACCAGATATCAATGATTTATCAGATCTTGGTATTAGATAAAAAGTATAATCAAGATTAGTACAATTTTGATAGTTATATTTTTTTGAGGTAGTCATGTGTCATTTGTGACTATCTTTTTTTTGCGTAAAAATAATAAAAAGTTCTTGACTTTTTAATCATTATGTTATAGAATATCTTTACGAAAGGAGACAACATATAAATTTTTAGGCGTTGTCTCTTTCTTTTTGCTTTTTTGGAGAGAATAATATGGGACAATATTTTACAAATGAGAAACTTCCGAGTAACGTTAAAAGTACGAATTGTGTTGTAAGAGGACATAAATTCGTCTTTTTAACGGATAATGGAGTGTTCTCAAAAGATGGTTTGGACTTTGGCAGTAGACTTCTTCTTGAATCCATCCCGCTTGATGAAGTTGGAGTGAAGGTCCTTGATATGGGTTGTGGTTATGGCGTATTTGGAATCGTTATTAATAAGTTAACTAATTCTCATGTAGATATGGTTGATGTAAATTTACGTGCTTTGCATCTAGCAAGCCGTAATGTTAAGGAGAATAATTGTAGTAATATTAATATATTTGAGAGTAACTGCTATTCAAATGTAACTGATAAATATGATACGATTATTACCAATCCTCCAATACGTGCTGGTAAAAATATTGTTTACGAAATTCTTATGAATGCAAAAAGATATTTAACACCTAGTGGAAACTTATTTTTAGTAATAAGAAAAGAACAGGGTGCTAAATCGCTAATATCTGACTTAAAAGAAGAGTATAATGTTGAGATATTAGAGAAGAAAAAAGGATTTTTCATATTAAAGTGCACGATATGAAAAAAATATTAAAAATTAATCGTTTGGGGTGAATTTAGTGGCATATAAGATTGTAAAATGTGGAGATCACAGAGAAAGAAGAAATTTCTCAAAAATTAGAAACACTTATGAATTAAAAGACTTACTTGAAATTCAAAAGAAATCTTACAATTGGTTTGTCGAAACAGGTATCAAAGAAGTATTTGAAGACTTATTTCCAGTAGAAAATTTCTCTGGAACTTTATCGCTTGAATTTGGAGATTACCATTTTGAAGAACCAAGATTCTCAATTAAAGAGAGTAAAGATAGAGAGTCTACATATTCTGCTCCTTTAAAAGTAGATGTTAGACTATTTAATCATGAAACAGGAGAAGTTAAAGAACAAGAAATCTTTATGGGTGATATGCCTATAATGACTGATAGTGGAACTTTCATTATCAATGGCGCAGAACGTGTTATCGTATCTCAATTAGTACGTTCACCAAGTGTTTATTTCAATCGTGAAATAGATAAAAATGGACGTGAACTAATTACTTCTCAAATTATACCAACTCGTGGTACATGGCTAGAATTTGAAACAGATGCTAGAGACGTATTATATGTTAGAATTGATCGTACAAGAAAAGTAACTCTTACTACACTTTTAAGAGCATTTGGACTTTCTAGTGATGAAGAAATCTTCAAGATGTTTGGAGAAGATGATTATTTAAAAAATACTATTGCTAAAGATTCAACTAAAAATACAGATGAAGCTTTAATTGAAATATATGAAAAATTAAGGCCAGGAGAACCAGCTACTTTGGATTCTTCTAAGAACCAAATTATTACAAGATTCTTTGATGAATTTCGTTATGATTTAAGTAAGGTTGGTCGTTATAAGTTTAATCGTAAATTAAACATTGTAGATCGTTTGTTAAACCAAACAATTGCTGAAAATGTTATTGTTGATGGTAAGGTGGTTTTGGAAAAAGGAACTGTTATTACGAAAGCTAATATTAAGGAACTTATTGAGGCTTTTCAAGCTGGTTTTGGTGTTAAAGAAGCGAAAATTAATGATGAATTAGATTCGTTTAATAAAGTTCAAATGATAAAGATTGTTAATCCAACTGATAAAAAGAAAAAATTATTAGTTATTGGAAATGATCAAACTGTTGATATTAAAAGATTAACAATATCTGATGTTTATGCAGCAGTATCTTACTATTTAAATTTATTACATGGTGTGGGTAATTATGATGAAATTGATCATTTAGGTAATAGACGTATTAGACAAGTAGGGGAATTGTTACAAAATCAATTTAGAATTGGTGTTTCTAGAATGGAGAGAGTTATTCGTGAAAGAATGACTACTCAAGAAATGGAGGATGTTACTCCAAAAACTTTAATTAATATTCGACCTGTTACAGCAGCAATGAAAGAATTTTTTGGTTCTTCTCAGCTTTCTCAATTTATGGATCAAACAAATCCAATTGCTGAATTAACTAATAAGAGACGTTTATCTGCATTAGGACCTGGTGGTTTGTCTAGAGATAGAGCTGGAGTAGAAGTACGTGATGTTAACTCTTCACACTATGGAAGAATTTGCCCTATTGAATCCCCAGAAGGACCTAATATTGGACTTATTACTTCACTTGCAAGTTATGCTAAGATTGATGAGTATGGATTTATTATGACGCCTTATCGTAAGGTTGTTGATTCTCAAATTACTGATGAAGTTTGTTATTTAACAGCAGATGAAGAATTAGACTATATTATTTCTCAATCTACTGTGGAAACTGATGAATCTAATAAAATTATTGCTGATCAAGTTAATGCCCGTTTTAGAGGAGAAAATATTTTGGCAAAACCTGAGATGGTTGATTATATTGATGTTAGTCCACAACAAGTTGTTTCAATAACAACAAGTTGTATTCCATTTTTAGAGCATGATGATGCTACACGTGCTTTGATGGGGGCTAATATGCAGAGACAGGCTATGCCGTTGATTAAGACTGAAGCTCCACTTGTTGGTACGGGTGTAGAGTTTATAGCTGCTAAGGATTCTGGAGTAGAAGTTATTGCTAAAAATAGTGGTGTTGTAGAATATGCGGATGCCTGTAAGATTGTTGTTAAAACAAAAGAGGGTACTGATGAGTATAAACTATCTAATTTTGAATTAGCTAATTCTAGTATTTGTTCTCATCAGAGACCTATTGTTCATGTTGGAGATAAAGTAAAAGCTGGAGAAACAATTTTAGCAGATGGAAATTCTACTGATAAAGGGGAACTTGCTTTAGGTAAAAATATGACGGTAGCATTTATGACATTTAATGGTTATAACTATGAAGATGCTGTTATTTTAAATGAAAATTTAGTTAAAGATGATAAATATACTTCGTTACATTTAGAAGATTATGAGATGCAATGTAGAGAAACTAAATTAGGACCTGAGGAAATTACTAGAGATATTCCTAATGTTAGTGAAGAAGCTCGTAGAAATTTAGATGAGAATGGAATTATTACTGTTGGTACTGAAGTTAAAGAAGGAGATATTTTAGTTGGTAAAGTTACACCAAAAGGAATGGCTGAACTTACTTCAGAAGAAAAGTTATTGCATGCTATATTTGGAGAAAAAACTCGTGAAGTTAGAGATACTTC
>CACZTK010000011.1 GCA_902784095.1 uncultured Erysipelotrichaceae bacterium
CATAATCCAAAAGATGATAATGGATTTAAATTTGCATTTGATGAAGCAGGTAACTGTAAAGGACAAGAAATTCAAGATTTCTTAGAATATATTTTAAAAGGAGAATTTTCTAAGGGAGAAGGAAAAGTAAGTAATTATGATATAAAAGATGAATACTTACAATTATTTAAAGAAAACTTACATTTTGGACCAAGAAGAGTAAAAGTAGTACTTGATCCTGGAAATGGAACAACATCAATTATAATGAAAGAATTATATAGTATGTTTCCAATAGATATCATTACTATTAATGATGTCTCTGATGGAAGATTTCCAAATCATCATCCAGATCCTTGTGTTGAATCTAATCTTGAACAATTGAAACAAAAAGTAATAGAGACCAATGCAGATATTGGTTTATCATTTGATGGTGATGGAGATCGTATGGGACTTGTTACTAATACAGCTAAGTTTATACCAACAGATCTTTATATGATTATTGTAGTTAGAGATATTATAAATAAAGTTAATAAAAAAGAATTTTTATGTGATGTTAAGTGTTCTAAATCATTTAGTGATGAAGTAGAACGCTTAGGAGGAAAATGTATTACATATCGTACAGGTAATTCTTATACAAAAGCAGCAGTAAGAGATATGGATTTACCATTTGGTGGAGAATTATCAGGACATGTTTATTATAGAGATAGATGGTTAGGTTTTGATAGTGGTTTATATGCAGGACTTAGAATGTTAGAAATACTTTCTAATACAGAAAAAAGTGTAGAAGAGTTACTTGAAGGTATCACAAAATATTATTCAACAGAAGAAATTAAATTTTCATCACCTGATGATAAGAAATTTGTAGTTGTAAGTAAAGTAGGGGAATATGCTAAAGAAAAAGGATATAACTATTTAGATATAGATGGAATTAAAGTTTTATTTGATGACTCTTGGGCACTTGTACGCGCATCTAACACTGGACCTAATTTAACTGCTAGATTTGAAGCTACAACTGAAGAAAGATTAGAAGAAATTCAAAAAGAATTTGTAGAACTAATTGAAGAGTTAAATAAGTAAACTTGAAAAAATATGCAATTTATGTTAATATGTATATAGATGAAAGAAATTTCATACAATAAAAAAAGGAACACTTAATATTTCCTGTGTTGAGTGCTACCTAATATGTTTAGTTTAGCACCTATCTCAGTAGTGAGTTAGGTGCATCTTTTATTTTAGCATTACAAAAAGTAATGCTATAAGTAAAAGGATTATTATGATTAAAGAAAAGACTAAAAAATCTTTTTTACTCATATACATCACCTCCAATCATAAAGATATGGAGATAGCACCCAACTATTAAATGTTCCTAAAAATATTTTACAATAAGTTAATTTTAAAAACAATCAAACAAACAAAAATGATTGTTTTTTTTCTTTGTAAATTTATTGTTAATATATGTAAAATATATAGTAAAATTATGTAAATATGTGATATATTATTTAAGAGGTTATGTTTATGGCAATAGAAGGAAAAGAATTAGAAAAAGAAAAGTTAATACTAAGAAAAGTAACTAAACTTTTAAATGATGATATTACTGAGTTAAAAAAAGATGTTAAACTTGGTGAAGATAGCTTATTAGAGTTTAAGAAACTTGCATGGAGTGACGTTTCTATGTATAACGAAGGAGATGTTACTCAGACTAAGGCAACTACTGCTGCTGAAGAGTATAAATTTTTAGAAAAACAGAATTATTTAAAAAGGTTACTTCGTATTCAAAATAAACCATATTTTGCATCTATTGTTTTTAAAGATCTAGATGGAGAAATTTTTAATATCTATATGTCATTAACATATTTAAAAGATAAACATAATAATAACATCTTATATGATTGGAGAAGTCCAATTTGCAGTTTATTTTATGATTATGAAACAGGTCCTTGTAGTTATATTGCTCCAGGTGGAGAAATTAAGGGAGAACTTTTAAGAAAAAGGCAATATAAAATAGAAAATAATAGATTAATATCTGTATTTGACAATTCTTTAAATATAAATGATGAAGTATTACAAGAAGTACTCGCAACTTCATCTAATGAGAAAATGAAAAACGTAGTTAATACTATTCAAGAAGAACAAAATAAAGTTATTAGAAATTTAGATGATCATAATTTAATTGTTCAAGGAATAGCAGGTTCTGGAAAGACTACTGTTGCTTTACATAGAATTGCATTTTTACTATATCGTATTAAAAATCTTTCTAGTAATAATATACTAATTTTTTCTCCTAATAATATCTTTACAGAATATATTTCTAATGTATTACCTGATTTAGGAGAAGATAATACCTTACAAACTACTTTTAATGATTATTTATCATATTTTATAACAGAATATAGTGATGTAGAAACATATGCATCTTTTATAGAAAGATATTATTCATATAAAGAGACTAATACTGAATTAGTTAAATATAAACAAAGTGATGAAATAATTAATGACTTAGATAACTATTTAAATGATTATATTTCTAAAGCTAAGTTTATTGATGATATACAAGAATCAAGAAATCATTTAATGACATTAGAAGAATTAAATGAAATGCTATCTTATAAATATGATAGATTTCCTTTATTTGAAAGATTAGATGAAATAGCTGAAAAACTATCTAGTAATTTTTATAAGGGTAGTTTAAAACATAAGGCTACATTTAGAAAATTAATTGATAATGCTATTAATTTTAAGAAAGATTATAAAGAAATATTTACTAACTTTTTTAGAAGTGATTATTGTAAGATTAAATTATCAGATAGTGAGATAAGATCATTTGTTAATAAAAAAGTTATTAATTATGAAGATGCCTTACTTTTTACTTATATGAAAGGTTGTTTAGAAGGATTTACTTATGAAGCAAATATTTATCAAGTAGTTATTGATGAGGCTCAAGACTATAATAGATTACAATATATAATTATATCTAAGATATTTCAAAAAGCAGAATTTACATTACTTGGAGATATAAATCAAAATGTTAATCCTTATTATAAATATAAGTCATTAGAAGAACTTACTGATATTTTTGATGATAGTGTTAAATATATTGAATTATTAAAGACTTATAGATCTACTCCAGAAATAATTGACTATACTAATAAGATATTAAATATTAATCATGTTAGTGCAATCAGAAGAGAAACTAATAAACCAATTGTCTTTAGAAGAAATGTCGATTTAAAAAATAGTTTAATTAATGATATTAAAACATTAAAATCTAAATATAAGTCCGTTGCTGTTATTACAAAAGATATAAATGAAGCAATTAGACTTAGTAGTATGCTAGGAGAATTAGATATTTCTTTAATAGAAGAAAATGTAACTAGATTTAATAAAGATTTAGTTATAGTTCCTGCTCATATATCTAAGGGTTTAGAGTTTGATGCAGTTATTGTCTATAATAATCGTGAGAATTCTTATAAGAAGAATGAACGAAATTTATTATATGTAGCATGTACCCGCGCACAACATGAATTATATATTTATAATTGACAAAACTAACAAAAACTTATATAATAGCAACTGCTTGGGGTGGTATATATGGATCAAGAAGAATTTGAAGATTTGATACATTATAGTGAGGTATGTTCTAGACTTGCTGAAGTTAATGTTACTTTATCTTCTATGGGATTATTATCAACTATTTTGATAGATGGTAAAGCACCTGCTTTTAGTATTGTTATGTGTGGTATATGTGGAGTAATGCTTACATATAATGCATGTAATATGTATGGAATAGAAAAAACTCAAAGAAAAATGTTAACTAAAACTAATAGTCATAAATAATGACTATTTTTTATTGTAAACTATTGTTATTCTTAAATGAAATTATTGAATTAATATTAAAAAAAGGGTACAATAATAGAAGAATAGGAAATAGGTGGTTTGTATGCTAGATCAATTATTAGATGGAAATAATGATAGTGATAAAAAAATAGAAAATATTCCTAGTATGGATAGTATTAATGATATAAAAAATACTCAAGACATTCCTCAAATCAATGAGACAATACCTTCTATGGAAGAGATAAAACAAAGTGATGTACAAAAAGAAGAAACTCAATCCAATGAAGGTGAAAATACTAATCCTAATAAAGGTGTTTTATATTTGTTAAATGGTCTTGGTATTGCTAATAAAGGATCTTTTGATATTGATTATACTGATATTATGCCTAATATGACTATGCTTATGTCAAACTACTTATATACTTCCTTAGAAAATGTTAATTATAATTATAAAAGTGGTTTTAGAACATTTAGTATGGGAAATGATTTATTACCAACTTATGATGCTTTGGAAAAAGATATGTCGCTTTCTACTAATCCAACTATTGTTAATTTAATTAATGATGTTATCTATAATCAGACTAAATTACATTTATTTTGTTTCTTAGATAATATTCAAGTAGTAAAACAAGTTCAAAAACTAATTAATATTTTTGTTAATAAATCAAAATTTACTATATTTATTCATATTGTTTTAAGACAAAAAGATAGTTTATTATATGAAGAAATTATAGATAACATAAAATTAATTGATGAATCTATTACTTTATATCCTAATGTTAGAATAGGGGTAATTACAGGTGAAAGAAATATTAATGGAGATCAATATGCTAATTTAATATTTAAAGAAAATGGAGAAAAATGGCCAGACTATAGTAGAAAACTTAGATTTGAAGCAGAACAAGGAATAACACCTTTAAAATGTAATCCATTTTATATGCATCAAGGATTTAATATTAAGAGAAATGATATAGCATTATTCTTGAATTATGAAGATGTTGACTGCGATGAGTTTATTAGTAAAATAGGTAATGTAAAACTATATTCATTATTTCCTATGAAATCATATTCTTATGCTATTAATATATATGATGAATTAGAACCACCTACATATTTTTCGAAGACTTTAGAAGAAAATAATTTAAAATGTTTATTCTTAACTAGTGAGGATAGAATACCATCTATTAATTATAGTTTATGTGGTTTAAATGAATATGAATCACCTAATATTGTATTTGGAAATGTTAGTGATAAAAAAGATATTAAAGAACTTCTTAAAGATTATGATCTTGTAGTATATGATTATGATATTAATAGATTTAAAGAAATAAGAAGATTAAAAGAGTTTTTAATGTATGTAGATGATGAAATAAATGATATCTATAATTATTGTGAAGAAACAGGATATAAAATGTTTATTTCATCTGTATATGGTATTTATAAAACATTTATTGCAGGTATAGATAAAGAAGTGTTAGTAGATTATTCTACTGAAGTACCAGCAGTTATTATTGATAAAGATATTCAAAGAGCAAAGTTTATGTTTAAATATGGAAATACTAATAGATTATGTAGAACTATGTTTAATTTATTAACTAATAATCCTAATGTAGAGACTTATATTAGAAAAAGAGGAATTATGTCATACTTTAAAGATTAGTAAAAAAGTGTAAAGAAGAGAAGAAAGTACTAAATTACTTTCTTTTTATATGTTATTATTTTATTAGGTGATTAGTAATGAGTAAAAAGACATGTATGTTATATAGAGAAGTTAAAGATATTCTAAGTCCTAGTATATCTAGGAAAAATATTAGTGATTATAAAATAATTTTTAGGGAAGATTTGTCTCCTGTTCAAATATATTATCCAAATATTGATGTAGAGCTTGATAAAATATCTATATATATTCATGGGCGTGAAATATGTAGTGATTTATATGAAGAATATGCATTAAAAACTAATAATATAGTTATTCTAATAGATTATTCTAAAGAGACTTATTTAGAAGATTTAGATTTAATAGTTAATTATATTATTAAAGAATTACATAAAGCTAAGATTAGTTATAAGAGTATATCATTAGTTGGTGATTTTACAGGATCTGATATTATTTTTGAATTGAGTAGTAAAATTGATAAGAAGATATTTGATGAGATGGATAAAATCCTAATATCTCCAATTGAAGATGATTTAAGTAAATATGAATTTTCTAATACATTAGTATTATCAAATAATGAAGAACAAGTATCAAATGATAAAATGGAATATCATTTATTAAAAGAATCTTTATATGATTTTATTCATGATATGGATATAGTAACCAATGAAAAAATATACAAATATATATTGGATTTTATAGAAAGATAGGTGAATTATATGTTAAAGAAGAAAACTAAAAAAGAAATAGTAAAGATGCTTTTAGATACTGATTTAGGAGAACAAGATGAAGAAGAATTATTAAATCTTTTAATAGATCAACCTATATCTATTGATATTGATAAAGTAGAAGAAGATAAGATGACTAGAGGTGACTATATAGCAGATAAAGTTAGTGAAATTGCAGGTAGTTGGGGATTTATCTTTGGATTTAGTGCATTCTTAATATTTTGGATAGTTTTGAATACTTGTATTTTAACTAAAGGTAATGAAATTGATCCATATCCATTTATTTTATTAAATTTAGTTTTATCTTGCATTGCGGCTTTACAAGCACCAGTTATTATGATGAGTCAAAATCGTCAAGCAGAAAAAGATAGTTTACGTAACCAAAATGATTATCGAATTGATTTAAAAAGTGAATTGATACTTGAAGAGTTACATGATAAAATAGTTGCATTACAAAAAAATCAAAATTTAATAATCAAGATGTTGAAAGAAGTTGAAGAAAGTGAAAAGGAAGATTAGTTTTATTGTACTAGTAATTTCTTTGTTATTTATAGTTACTGGTTGTGATGATGAAAATGAGAATAATACTATTAAAAATTATTCAACAGATGGACTTAATCATACCTCATGTGTAAGAGATGCTTATACAACTGATGATAATACAGATGTTGATATTAAAATCGATATATATTCAGATGATAATGGTTATATAAAATTATTTGAATCAGTAGAGAAAATAACAAGTAGTGATGATAAAGTACTTACTGAATATGAAGAATCTTATAATAAAATATATAGTGCTTATAAAGATATTAAATACTATGATAATAAAGTTGAAAGAAAAGATAATACAGTTATTAGTACAACAACAATTAATTATGGAAAAGTAGATATGAAAAAAGTCCTTGAAATTGAGGGAGAAGAAGACAATGTCAAGGTTGTAGATGGAAAGATTAAATTAAGTGATTGGAAAAGTTTTGCTAAAAAATATGGAACAACATGTAAATAATCTTTCTTTTCGTTTGAATAGTTTAATTGGATAAAATACTTCCCCCCGAAGGAAGTGATACAGGTTCAAATCCTGTTTCAAACACCAAAATATAGGTAGGTGATATTTTGAAAAGAAATGGAATATATATTACATTTATAATAATAATTATAGCCGGTGTATTTTGCGGTGTATTTGGATTTAAACAGATAAAGCAAGAAAATGATTTTAAAAAGAATGCAGTTGAAGTAGATGCTACAATATATCAAAATGTTACTTCTGGTAACAAGCAAGTATTATACATTAGATATATGGTCAATGGAGAACAATATGATGGAGTAGTGTCTTCATATAACAAGAAAAAATATAATAATACTATAAAAATATATTATAATAAGAATGATCCTATTAAGTATACAACAGGAGATATTAAATATGGAGGCTATCTACTTGTATTTTTAGGAGCTATCTTAGTAATAACTAGTTGTAGTTTTATAATTAGGATGTTTTTAAGTGAGAGTTAATATAGATTATATTTTATATAGTCTTAATAAATCTAAGTTTAGAAGTAGTTTTCATTTAAAAGATAAAGATAAGGTCTATATAAAAGAAAAAGGTCTTGACACTATAAAATTACATGCATATGATTTCATAAATAAGAGACTTGCTCCTGAGGTTATAACAAATGATGGAAAACAAACTCCTATGAGAGGTCATCCTGTGTTTATATCTCAACATGCAACAGCAACTTGTTGTAGAGGTTGTTTAGAAAAATGGCATCATATACCTAAAGGAAGAAAACTAAGTAATGATGAAATTGATTATGTTGTAGATGTAATTATGAAATGGATAAATAAAGAAATTTTATGAAAAGAAAGTAAAATACTTTCTTTTTTTAGCATTTTGTTATAAAATGTATGTTGTAATTGCCCTATAGCCAAGCGGTAAGGCAGTGGACTCTGACTCCATTACGCGTAAGTTCGAATCTTACTAGGGCAGCCAAAAAAGAAAAAATACAAGGTGGTGTATTTATGAATAAAGAAGAAAGAATAGAACTTGCAAATCTTTTATTTCCTAATATTACAAAAACAAGAGAATATTATGAAGCTATGTATCCAGAAAGAAATCTAAAAGAAGGAGCAATGGTAACAAGATTTGGACCTAGTCCAACAGGCTTTGTTCATATGGGGAGTCTATTTGGTTCTTTTTGTGATTTAGTTTTCGCTAGACAATCAGAAGGAGTTTTCTATCTAAGAATAGAAGATACTGATCAAAAACGTAGTATTGAAAATGGTGTAGATGGAATATTTAATGATTTAGATTCTTTTGAGATAATTCCAAATGAAAGTTCACGTGTTGGTGGTGAATATGGACCATATATTCAAAGTGAAAGAACAGAAATTTATCAGACATATGTAAAAGATTTAATTATAGAAGGTTTAGCATATCCATGTTTTATGACAGAAGAAGAGATTGCTTCTATTCGTGAAGAACAAGAACTTTCTAAAATAAAAATAGGTATATATGGAATGTATGCTCAAGATAGAGATTTATCACTTGATGAAATAAAGAAGAATTTATCTGAGAATAAAGAATATGTTATTAGATTAAAATCACCAGGTAATTCTAAAAATGAAATTGAAATAATTGATTTGATCAAAGGAAAAATTAAATTTCCAGAAAATGATATGGATATAGTATTACTAAAGAAAGATGGTACTCCAACTTATCATTTAGCTCATGCTATTGATGATCATTTAATGCATACAACTCATGTAATTCGTGGAGATGAGTGGGTTTCAAGTATACCTTTACACGTTCAACTATTTAGTGTTTTAGGTTTTGATATACCAAATTATGCTCATACTGCACCAATTACAAAGAAAGAAAATGGAAATATTAGAAAACTTTCAAAAAGAAAAGATCCTGAGGCTAAAGTGTCATATTATGATGAAGTTGGTATTCCAATAGAAGCAGTAAAATTATATTTATCTACTATTTTAAATTCTAATTTTGAAGAATGGTATTTACAAAATCCAGAAAAGTCATATAAAGATTTTACTTTTACATTTGATAAAATGGCAGTTGGAGGAACATTATTTGATTTAGATAAATTACATAATATTTCAAAAACATATTTTTCTCGTAAGAGTGGAGAAAGTGTTTATAATGAGACGCTTGAATGGAGTAAGAAACATGATATAGAATATTCTAAAATATTAGAAGAAAATAAAGATTTAATGATTAAATTCTTAAGTATTGAAAAAGATGGACCACGTCCAAGAAAAGATATATCTAAATACAGTGAAGTAAAAGAAGAATTTTCATATGCAATAGATGAATACTTTGTAAAAGAAGCTTATTCTAAATATGATGGAGATAAAACATATGATGTAGAATTGATTACTGATTATGTAGATAATTACTTAGATTTAGATGTTGATAATGAAGAGTGGTTTAATAAAGTAAAAGAATTTGCTGTTAAGAATGGTTTTGCTGGTAGTCCTAAAGAATATAAAGCAGATCCAGAATCTTTTAAGGGTCATGTAGGAGATATTTGTGAAGCATTAAGAGTAATGGTTACAGGTAGATTAAAATCACCAGACTTATTCAGTATTATGAAGATACTTGGAAAAGATAAGATTAAACAAAGAATAGAATTATATAAGAATAATATATAAAATGTAAAGAAGTGTTTTGATTAGTAACACTTCTTTTTTTTCTTTAGAAAATGATATATAATATAATAAGGTGGTAATATGAATATATTTGAGTATGTAAAGACAAATAATTACACGTTTTTAGAAAAAGAATTTAATGAAATAGATAATGTTATTTTCTCAACACTTTCTTATATTGACTTTAGTGGGATATTAGATGATAAAAGATTATCTATTAAAGAAGCAGCTAATGAGTATTTTTTACTTCATGATAAAAAAGATCAAAGATTAAATATTGTGGCAGTAAGAGAAGCAATAAAACTTTTAAATGTAGTAAGAGATTCTGTTAGATTTAAAGATATTATGATGTCTAATTATTGCTATATTGGAGATGAATCTAGTCAATTTTCTGCTGTTACATTTAAAATAAATAATAGTTTATCATATGTAGCTTTTGAAGGAACTGATCAGTTAATAAGTGGTTGGAAAGAAGATTGCGAAATGGCATATCGTTTTCCAGTAAGAGCGCATACTTATGCTATTAATTATTTAAATAAGCATTTTACTTTTGGATTTAAAAAACTAATTATTGGAGGCCATTCTAAAGGTGGGAATCTTGCTTTAGTTGCTTCAATGTATGCAAATTTCTTAGTAAAAAGTAGAATAATCAATATCTATAGTAATGATGGTCAAGGACTTAGAAAAGCTCAAATAGAAAGTAATAATTATAAAAGTATTAAAGATAAATATATTCATATTATTCCACAATATTCAATAGTAGGTTTACTTTTAAGACATGATGATAATTTAGATGTTATTCATTCTAGTGTTCCAGGATTACTTGCACACTCAACATCATACTGGAAAATTGAAGAAGATAGATTTAGAAGATCAGAACTAAGTAATTCTAGTAAAATTCTAGATAAAGGTATAATTACTTGGTTAGATAAATATGATGATGAATTAAGAGAAAAATTTGTAAATAGTCTATTTGTTATTTTTGAAGAAAATAATATAACATCATTATTAGAATTAAAAAAATCTTTAAAACTTGTTGCAAAACTAATAAAAGCATCTAAAGATATTGATCCTATTGTTAAAGAAATGTTAAAAGATTTAATGAAAATATTAATTGATACTAATAAGGAGTTTTCTTGGTTATGATATAATATTGGTATCTAAGATGAGGTGTAATATATGCTATATAGAATTTTTAGACCATTAATAAAATTAATAACTAAAGTTTTTTTAAGACCTAAATATATTGGACTTGAAAATATACCTAATGAAGGTAATATTATTCTAGCAGGTAATCATATTCATAATTTTGATGGATTTGTTGTTATAAGTTCTACTAAAAGAAAAGTTCATTTCCTTGCAAAAAAAGAATTATGGGATGGACCTAAGAAAATAGTTTTTGATAATATGGGTTTAATACCTGTAGATAGGAGTAAAAAAGATCCTAGTGTTTTAGCTAGAGCTGAAGCATATTTAAAGAAAAAAGAAGTAATAGGAATCTTTCCAGAAGGTACTACAGAAAAGGGACGAGGTCTATTACCATTTAAGATAGGTGCAGTTAAGATGGCTAGTGATACTAATACTAAGATAGTACCATTTGTAATTAAAGGTAAATATAAGTTGTTTTCTAAAAGTTTAAGAGTTATATTTACTAAGCCTATAGAAATAAATAGTAATGATTTAGAAAAAGAAAATGAAAGATTAAGGAATATTATAAAGGAAATGTTGGAGAGTGAATAGAATGTCTATATTTGATTTATTTAGAAAGAAGAAGAAAATTGATGCTCCTTGGGAAAAATATTATACTAAAGAGCAACTTAATTATGTAGTTCCTGATATATCAATGTATGATCAAGTACTAAATTCATATAGAAAGTATCCAAATAATATAGCAGTTGAGTATCTAGGAAGAAAATTTACATATGAAAAATTTATAAAGAAAATAGATATTGTTCAAAAGGATTCAAAGATTTAGGAATTAAACATGGAGATATTGTAACTATCTTACTTCCAAATGTTCCTGAAGCTTTAATATCATTGTATGCTCTTAATAAAATAGGAGCTATTGCAAATATGACACATCCTTTATCTAGTGAAGAAGAAATAAAACAAACTCTAGTTTCTACTAAAAGTAAGTATTTAATAATATATGATGCTAGATATAGTAAAATTGAGAGTTTTATAAAAGAATTAAATCTTAAAAAAGTTATTTTTGTATCACCTGGTGACTCTCTAAATATATTTAAAAAATTAGCATACGATATCAGTCAAATAACTAAGTTTAAACATCATCCAATTGATTCTTTATATAGTTCTTGGACTTGGTTCTTTTTTAAGTCTAGATTTATAGAAGATTTTAAAAGACAAAAATTTGGAAAAAATGCACCATGTGTTATTGTTCATTCTGGTGGTACTAGTGGTACACCTAAGAATGTAGTTATTCAAAATAGAGCATTTATATATGCTGCTTATGCAGAAAAAGTTGATCTAATTAAACTAACTGCAGGGGATTCTGCTCTTGCTATTATGCCAAATTTTCACGGCTTTGGGTTATCAGTATTAATGCATACACCACTTGCTTTAGGTTGCTCTACAATATTAGTTCCAACATTTAATTCTAAGAAGTTTGATACATTATTTAAGAAAACAAAACCTACATGTGTTCTTGGAGTTCCAACTTTATTTGAAGCATTAATTAGTAATGATAATGAAAAAGATTTAGACTTATCATTTTTAAAATACGTTATTAGTGGAGGGGATTTACTTCCAAAAAACTTAGAAGACAGAATAAATGATTATTTAGCAAAACATAATTCAAAAGCAAAGATAACACAAGGATATGGATTATCTGAAGCACTAGCTTGTGTTACAATGGCTCATGATGATGTTAATAAATCTGGTTCTGTTGGTGTTCCTCTTGCAGGTAATCATATTAAAATAATAGATCCTGCGACACGTAAAACAAAACCATATAATGAAGTAGGAGAAATTGTTATTCATAGTAAAGCATTAATGATGGGATATTTAAATGATGAGGTTGAAACTAATGCTGCTTTACAAGTGCATAAAGATGGCCATGTTTGGCTTCATACAGGTGATTTAGGTTATATGGATGAAGATGGTTTCTTATTTTATAAAGGTAGAAGTAAGAGGATGATTATTACAAGTGGTTATAATGTATATCCATCACATATAGAAGAAATAATTGAATCTCATCCAGCAGTATTGCAGTGTAGTGTAGTAGGTATACCTCATCCATATAAGCAAGAGGTTCCTCGAGCATTTGTTGTTTTAAATGAAGGATTTCATGGATTATTTATTAAAAATGAATTAAAAAAATACTGCAAAAAGAATATGGCTAAATATATGATTCCAGATGAAATTATAATTAGAAAAAAATTACCAAAAACAAAACTAGGAAAAATTGATTTCAATAAATTAAAAGAGGATACTAGAGGTGATGAAATTGACTAGTAAAGTACCTTTTTTATATAAATTTGGAAGATTCTTACTTGGACCAATATTTAAATTTTATTATAATCCAAAGATTATTGGAAAAGAAAATATTCCTAAAACTGGTAATATCTTAATAGTAGGAAACCATAAACATTTATATGATCAATGTTTAACAATTATAGCTACTAAAAGAGGAATACACTATATGGCAAAAAAAGAGTACTTTGATAATAAAAAAGTTGCATGGTTTTTTAAAGGTACAGGATGTATTTCTGTAGATAGAAGTAAAAAAGATGATAGGGCAACATCACTAGCACTAGATGTATTAAAAGATGGTGGTGCAGTAGGATTATTTCCTGAAGGAACTAGAAATAAAACAAAGGAGTTTTTATTACCATTCAAATTTGGAGCTGTTTCTATGGCATCTAAAACTGATTCTTATTTAGTGCCTTTTGGTATTACAGGGGATTATAAATTTAGAAGTAAGAATTTAACTATTCGTTATGGTAAACCTTTTAAAGTTGGTTCTATGAATTTAGAAGAAGCAAATACTAAATTATATAATGAAGTAAAAAAATTAATGGAAGAAAATTTAAAATAATTATATTGTCATCATACTAATTTTATGTTATTATAAAGTAGTATTTTGACAATTAAATGGCCTGTTGGTGAAGAGGCTTAACACATCACCCTCTCAAGGTGACATTCACGGATTCGAATTCCGTACAGGCTACCAAAAGAAATTAACTAGATATGATTATCTAGTTTTTTAATAAGGATGATTTATATGAGTATGACTGTTGAAGATATGGAAAAATTACGTGATTCAATCAAATTAGATAGTGAAACAGTTTTTCATCATTATTTGACGCAAGATAAAGAAAAATTGCAAATATATAATGATGCTTTAAAAAATGAGAAAATTATTAATTTTGATCAGGCTACTATAGCCAAATTAAGAAAACTATTTTGGGCATATTATTCTGGCTTATTATATATGTATTATGAACCAACTACTTTTAATAATATTGCTAGCAAAGTAGAGTTAATGACATATGCTTTAGAAGATAAGGATTATAAAATAGTACATGGCTCTACTGATTCAACTAGAAATATAAAATTTTTTTTATATGGAGTGGAACGCTTAGATTATAATTCTTGGATAGAAGTAGAAGAAGGTCAAAAAACTTGGGTATATGATTTTTTCTCATTATTAAAAATAGAAAAAAGTGTATATGAAGAGTTAGAGCATCCAAATATATTTAAAGTAGTTCCTAAAGAAGCAATTACAAATCATCCAGCATATAATTCAGATGAATTTAGATTTTTTCATGATGATTTTATAGAAATATTACTTTATCAAATTCCAACAATGGAAAATAATATGTCTCATCATCCATTTAAAGAAATTCTTGCTTCTGAATTAGTAAGATATAAAAGAATTATTGATTATGAAGAAAGAATGTTGAAAATAAAAGTAGAAAATCAGAAATTAAAAAAGAAAGCATAAAATGTAAAATGCTTTCTTATTTTTTTATAACTATTTTTTGTTTATTTCTAGAATCACCATCATATGTACCAATATTTTTATCCTCTACTTTATAACCATATATAGAGTATTTTGGTGTTTCGTATACTTTTATTTTAGTATCATCCAAATAATTAGAAATTGAATTACGATATTCTCCTATAGTTATTATAGAAATAGGTGATATATTATTTGAATTATATTTATCAAGAAATGCTTCTGTACCACGCATAAAGGCATTATAAATACCTAATAGACTTATTTCATCTTTATAGTGTTCATTAATTTCGGCTGTATTATATACACCATATTGTTCAGTTTTATTAACATATAGAGTCATTTTAGCAATAATATCATTTTCTTTATTTCTAATTACTAAGTTTTGACAGTTATCTGAAATCATACTTGCTCTCATTATACCAGCTCCAGCTCCTAATATGTGAGCACAACAATTACAATATTTACCTAAGATTAAGTTATTATAATCTTGTTTAGGTAACCATTCATATGAAAAATCATTTTTATTTGTTTCTTTTAAGTCATCTTTTTCATCATATGAATACAATATATTACCGTATTCATCACAGTCTACTTTACTAAATATATTTCTAGGAGCATTTTCACTTTGTTTTAATATGGTTTCAGCAATATTTAAAGCATATGGCTCCGAATAATACATTTGTAATAGACTAGCTAATTCTTTATTTTCTTCAGTTACATTTTCAAAAGTATCAATTGCAAAGAATTCTTCACATTTTTTAATAGTTACTTTTAGATGTCTTTGACTTCCACGATGGGATGTAGAAGCAGATGATATTACTCTAAAACCATTATATATTCTACAAATTGATCCACTTTTTTCAGCATCTAATTTATATAATTCTTCATAATTATCTATAAAGAAGTCTATAAATTCATAATCAATATCTTCTCTAGGATAAAACTCACCAAGTTTTGAATGGATACTATCTCCAAATATTCTATAGTTATTTTCATCGCCATTAGGAAGATACTTGCTTAAAACTCTTTCATTAATATAGGTTGTAATTCTTTGACTTAATAGTTTATTATCTGAAAATACACCTAAGGCATTACAAAAATTTAATAAGTCTTCCATATTATTACTCATATTATTATCTAAAATATTACTATTAATTATTAAGCGTTTTATGTTCTTATTAAAATTAGATATCAATAATCTTTGATTTTTTTCTGATACATTTAAGAAAAACTGAGGATTATATAAGATTCTATCATATACTTGATATTCTTCTAGTATTTTACAATAATTTACTAATTTATTTATACCATCTAAATCATAATTTATTTCTGATAAATCTTCAACTTTTCCTAATCTAAAGTATCTATTAATAGAAGCATTATAGTTTTCCAATACTTTTTTAATTTCTTCTTTTTTTAGATTATTCATTATTATTCCTGAAAAAAGAAACTCATCATAGACACCAGAAGCATCTATAATCTCTCTAATAAATTCTTCTTTCTTTTTATTTACAAAGTCATTAATTGGATCAATATAGTTTATAAGCCCTTTAAAAGAGTCTTTAATTTTATTATCTACCCAAATAGTAGTCATTATTCTTTGTTGTTCTGTACTTACACGAATTAAATCAAGCATATATCTAATAAAATCGTCAGGTTTATCTGACATCACATAAGAACTATTAGATAATTTATTTATTTCCTCTTTAGTTATTTTGATAGCATCATAGTCATCTAATTTAACATAATATGTACCATCTTTTAATGAAAATATTTTAATATTATCTCTATTATTCATTCTAATATAATATTCACTACTAGTCTTTGTTTGAAGGAGTTCGAAATTTTTACCAGTAACATTTCTAAATTCTTTAAAATATAATTTAATATTATCATGAAAGGTATTAGGAGAAATCATCTTAGTACTTTGGGGTATCCTTAGTTGTTTTAAATATTTAGATTTTGTAAATACATTATTACCAATATATTCTAAATTATTAGGTAATTTTATTTTTTTAGCATTTTTAAAAAGATCCGATTGATTTTCCCCAATACCAATAATACCATCTTCAAATTCAATATTTTCAAAAGGAATTGAAGCCTCATTTTTATACAGAGTATGAATATTAAGAATAAATGTATCGCCATATATTGCATGAAGTACTTTTAATTCTTTTAAGTTATAGCAACCAAAGAATGTATAAGCACCAATACTTTCTAACTCTGAATAAATTATTAATTTTTGTAGATGTTTAGCTCCAGCAAAAGCATAATCATAAATACCATATATTGTTTGAGGACAATATAGAGGGACTATTTCATTATCTTTATTTATATCGCCATAATAATCTTCATAATATCCTACTAAAAATTCTTCTCTTGGATTATTAATTGCATACTGGATAATTATACTATCTTTAGATATAAGAGCAATATCTTCATCTGAGAAAAAATTTTCATTATTTTCATCAACTGTTATTCTTTCTAATGATTTAATCATTGATAAAGCTCCAACTTCAATAGTTTCTAGTTTTTCTGGAATATGAATACTTTTTAATTTATTACATCCCATTAATGCTTTATATCCAAGACTTTTTGTATTCTTAGGAATATCAAAATCTTCTAAGTTTCTACAATTATATAAAGCATAATCATCAATATATTCAACATCATCATGAATATTAATTTTTTTTAGATTTGTACATCTACTAAATACTGCTCCTGATAGATAGTGTAGGGAAGTAGGTATAGTTATTTCTTCTAAACTTTCACACATACTAAAAGCATAACTATCTAACATAGTAAGTTTACTTGGTAAATTAACTTTCTTTAATGATTTACATCCTGAAAAAGCAGCAGTTCCAATAAATTTAACTGATTCTGGAATAATTACTTCTTCTAAGTTTTCATAATTCATAAAAGCTTCATTAGGAATACTTTCTATTCTATCAGGTATTACTATTTTGGTAGAATTTTTATTATAATTATCTTGCCATTTACTCATAAATTCACCTTATTTCTTTAAAACTAGTACTTGCTTATATTTCCAGTCACCATTATATCCAGTTTGAGATAAAGAATACTTACCAAATTGAAGAGAATTGTTTATATCAACGTTTGGATGTTTTTTTTCGTCACTATTTAAAAATCTTAGGATTGTATTTCTGCCTGTCCCAATTGTTATATTAGAAAGAGGGTTATCAGGATTATTCTTATTATATTTATCAAAGAATGCTTCACTACCTCTAATAAATGCATTATATATTTTTTTTAAGTTATCATCATCTCTATAATTAAGTGAAGACTCTACGTTATTAAATACAGCATAACCTTCTTCTTTGTTAACATATAAAGTAGACTTAGCAACAATATCTCCTTCATCATTTCTAATTACTAAGTTTTGGCAACAATCTAAAATCATACTAGCACGCATTATACCAGCTCCAGCTCCATTTACATGAGCACAACAGTTACAATATTTACCTAAAACTAAATTCTCATAATCTTGTTTAGGTAACCATTGGAAAGAAAAGTTAGGATTTATTTCTTCTTTTAAATCAGATTTTTGATTCATATCATAATGTTTATTTCCATTTTTATCAACCTTAATTTTTGTATATATATTTCTAGGAGCAGAAAGAGACTCTTCATATATTTTTTTTGCATTTAACCATACATTATTATTATCATACCATTTTCCAATTAGATTTGCTAAATCTTGATATTCTTCTGTAACATCATCAAACTTAATATTGGTTAAGTAATTTTTACATTTATCTATTGTTACTTTTAATTTTCTTTGAGAACCTTTATCAGATGTAGCTGTTTTTGAAATTTTTCTAAAATTTATATAAACTCTTTCAATAAATCCAGCTTTTTCTTTTTCATTTTTTATTAATTCATTATAATTTTCTAAGAAAAAGGAAGCAAACTCAGAATCAAATTCATCTCTTAATTCATGAAAATTAAACATTCTATGAATATCATCCCCAACAACTCTATTTCTATTTCTTTCATTATTAGGTAATATTTCTTCAAACATTTTTTCACTTATAAAAGTAGATGCCTTTTGTCTAGTAAGGGGATCATTTTCTAAAGCTCCTGTTATAAATAATAGATTTAATAAATCATTCATGTTATCTCTTGCTGATTCTTCTTTTTCTGGAATTAAACTTAATTTTAATAATCTTTTAATATTAGCATCATAGTTAGAAATGAATTTATCAAATAGGGGATTATCAGTAACACTAATAAAACACTTTTGCATTAAATATCTGTCTTTTAGATTATATTTTTCTAAACTGTTTTTGAAGTTAATTACTAAAGAAAAGTTATTCTCACTTAATAAATATTTTGTAATAGTACCATCATTTTCTAGAAGTTTACTTCTTTCTAGAATTGTTGTAAATAAAGTATCATCTTTAGTAATATTATCAAATAATATTTTTCTATTTTCTAAACTCATATTAGCAAATAAAATACCATTTTGAAGTTCTTTTATATCTAGATTATGATTAATTAAATCATTCATAAAATCCAAGAAAAGCATAGGATTATCTAATATGTATTCAGATTTAGAACAACTTTTTTTAATTTGTTCATCACATAAGTCAGTAATAGTTCCTTCTTGATCAATTTTATATTTTCCATTAGGAAATACAAAAAGTTTATAAGCATGACGATAACTATTACCATTATATTTTAATTCAACAAGTTCACGAGTCTTAATACCATTTTCAAAAGTCATTTCTATATATTTGTCTGGAAAAGCGTTGCCTTCGATAGAGCAAACTGCATTTGGTATATATATATTTTCTAGATTTATACAATCCTCAAAGGCTTGGTAATTAATATCATATCTACCATTCTTAGGAAGATTGATTTCTTTAACATTTGTAAAATTTTTTAAAGCCTTCATCCATATTCCTTGAATATTTCCTTTAAATGTCACAGTCTCAAATGGAAGATATGCCTTTTCTTTTGTAAAATTATGAAAATAATACCCACCATGTTTTCTTATTTCAAATCCAGGGTATGGATATAAAGATATGGCTTCAACAGTTAATTTTTTTAAATTATCACAATCATAAAAAGCAGAATATTCAATATCTTTAGTACAAGAACATAAAGTTAGTTCATTTAAGTTTTTAGCTCCTGCAAAAGCATATTCCAAAATTCCATTAATAGGTTTAATTACTTCTTGACCTAATGTGTTATAACTTATAACATCATCTTTACAAGAATATGACTTATCTTTTAATCCAATTGCATATAAGGCAATTGCTTGCCTATAATTATTAATTAATATTTTATTATCAGGTGTAGAAAAATGTTTATTACCATCCGCTACTTCAATATATTCTAAAGAATCCATATATGAAAAAGCACCTTCACCAATACGGCTTAACTCTGCAGGTATTTTAATACTTTTAATACTTTTACAATTTCTAAATGCTTTAGCTTTTATTTCATAAATACTATCTGGTAAATTAATATCTTCTAAGGAAGGACAATTAGCAAATGCATTTTTACCAATTGATTCTATATTTTTATGCATTCGCACTTTTTTTAGTTTTTTACAATTACTAAAAGTTTCAGATTCTACACAGACTGCATTATATATATCAAATTGTTTTAAACTGGAACATCCTGAAAAAGCATATGGACCTATATATTTAATCTTCTCTTGATTTATAATAGTAGAAAGATTTTTACAGCCTCTAAAACAAGCATTTCCAATAGGTACATCACGATCAAATTCTATAGAAGTTAGTCCAGTACAATTTTCAAATATAGATTTTTCATCAAAGTAATGAATAAATTTTGGTATTTCAGTTAAACTTATACAATTTTTGAAAGACCTATCTCTAGGTGAAACAATTTCATTAGGGGAAGTAATATTAGATAGACTAGTACAACCATTAAAACAACCCTTTGGTATAATTGTAATTTTTTCATTTAATTCAATATTATCTAAATTTTTACAATTTTTAAAACAATTAATACCTATACTTTCTACATGAGAAGGATATGTAGTTAAACTTTTGCAATCTTCAAAACAACTATCTCCAAGTTTTTGGATATTACTATCTAATTTGATATCTAGCTTTTTACAACCTCTGAAAAATTCATCAGGTAGATAATCTATGTTTTTAGGTAGTGTAACTTTCTTTAATTTTTTACAATTTAAAAATACTTGTTTATATAGTATTCGCACTTTTTCTGGTAAAACTATTTCTTCTAAATTCTCACATCCAGAAAAAACTCCCCAATCGATTTTTATTAAAGAATCAGGAAGAATAACTTTTTTAAGTCTTTTACAGTCAGCAAAGCATCTATACTCTAATTCTTCAACACCATTTGGAATAATAATTTCTTCCAAGTTTTCACATCCGGAAAAAGCACTTGGACCAATACATTCAAGTGTATCAGGTAAAACTATGTCTTTTAAATTTTTACACATGAAAAAAGCTCTTTCACCAATTTCAGTAATATTATTGGGAAAGACAAAATTTGTTAAATCTTCACGTTCTAAATATTGGTAGCTAGCAATAATTTTACTTTTGTCAACACTATTGTCAACACTATTAGGACTTTTGTATATTTCTACTGACATTATTCCACCCCTCTGGTAGTTAGTTATTATAACACTTTTTTATGAAATTGCAATAAATATAATTGATAATTAGTTATTTATATGGTAGTATATATAACCATTGAGGGGAGCATTAGAGTATGGAAAATAAAATTTTAAATCCTATTAGTATAAAATTAGATAAAGGTAGTGGAGTAGTTTTAGAAGATACTGATTCTACTGAAGAACTTTCTTTAATTCCTGGTGTAATGTTTGGTAATGAACATTATGGCTTTATTTTAATTACTAATAATAATGGTAAACAAAGAGAAACTGTATATCAAACTCAGTGTAGAATTGATGCTGTTGGTATTGTTGGTGGAGTTTTAAAAATATTTGAAGAAGGCAAAAAAGGGCATTGGAAATTTGATCTTAAAGGTAATTTGAAAAAGTCTCTTTACAATGTCCCTGTAGAAGAAAATCGTGATTTGTATGATATTGCTTCTGATAATTATAGTATGCTTATGGGTGAACCAATTGTAAAGAATCCTATATCGTTAAAGATTCCTAATGACCCTAGATATAGTTTAATTCTTAGTGATGATTCATGTAAGGAAGATTATCCATTATATCCTGGGACTATGATAGGTGGTGAACACTACGGTTTTATATTAGTAATTGATGACGTAATAATTGATAACAAACGAGTACAAAAAGAAATTATTTATCCAACACAGAATAGAATTGAAGCTATTGGATCTGAAAAGCATGAATTTGATGATATAAAAGTATTTGAACAAGGAAAATATAATCCATGGAGATTTTCATATAAAGGGATTTTTAAGGAAGAAGCATCCTATAGTCCATATTCACGTATGGATAAAGAATTCATACACAAAGTATTTAATACAAATATGGAAGATGCTAAAGAAAAATATAATATAAAAGTTAAAAAATAGATTAAGTGGTGTTTTATATGCGTTTTTGGAAATACATAAAAGATATATTAAATGATGAAGATACGTTAGATAGTAGTGAAGGTTCTGAGGATAACTCATCAAATGAATCTGGAAGTCAATCAGATAGTAGTGAAGGTTCTGAGGGTAACTCATCAAATGAGACTGGAAGTCAATCAGATAGTAGTGATAGTTCAGAGAGTAATTCATCAAATGAGACTGGAAGTCAATCCGATAGTAGTGATAGTTCAGAGAGTAATCAATCAAATGAATCTGGAGAACAATCAGATAGTAGTGACGGTTTAGAAAGTAGTCAATCAAATGAGTCTGGAGAACAATCAGATAGTAGTGAAGGTTCAGAAAGTGATCAATCAAATGAGTCTGGAGAACAATCAGATAGTAGTGACAGTTCAGAAAGTGATCAATCAAATGAGTCTGGA
>CACZTK010000012.1 GCA_902784095.1 uncultured Erysipelotrichaceae bacterium
CTTTAACTTCTGCATATGTATCTAATTCATTAAAATATGATACACGAAGTGCTAAATATGTATTAGCAAATAATTTAACTGCTTCTGCTTCAGTAGAATCCATATATTTAATAACTACATCGTCTTTTAAACAAGAATCTTTTAATAATTTAGCAAATACTTGGCCTTCTTCACTTCTTGTACCTACAATGATTCTAGATGGATATAAATTATCATATAAAGCTCTACCTTCTCTTAAAAACTCTGGTGAAAAGAATATATTATCAATATTATATTTCTTTTTCATTGATTCTATAAATCCTACTGGAATAGTAGATTTAACTACCATAGTAGTATCTATATTCATACTAATAACTTTTTCAATTACATCTTCAACACTAGATGTATCAAAAAAATTCATTTCATCATCATAATTAGTTGGTGTAGAAATAATTACATATTGTGCATCTTTAAATGCTTCTTGATAATCTAAAGTTGCTGTTAAATGTAAATCTTTTTCTTTAAAGAATTTTTCTATATATTCATCCTTAATTGGTGATATACGATTATTGATCATATTTACTTTTTCTTCAATGACATCAAGTGCCACAACTTCATTTTCTACACTAAGTAATGTTGCTAATGAAAGTCCAACATAACCTGTTCCTGCTACTGCAATTTTCATAAACTACCTTCTTTCAAAACAAAATAATTATATCATAGATTTTATTAACTGTAAAACTCTATTTACTAGCTTTTTTACCATTTTTTACCATTTTATCAAAACAATATATAATGAATAAATAAGAAATAACTCCTAAACAATCAATAACTACATCACTAAACATTCCCGCTCTACCAGGAATAAATATTTGATGTATCTCATCACTAATTGAGTATAATAAACATATAATAAAAGTTACCAATTTTTTCCAATTAATCCTAGAGTATAAAAATACATGATATATAAAGAATGATAAGATATAATAAAGTGTAAAATGAGCTAACTTTCTAACAGGATGATCTAATTTTTCACATATATACACTTTATCTATATTCTTATTAAATACTTTTTCATAAATACTTACTACATCATAAATTAAACCTTTACTAGTATCAGCAGAAGTATCTGCTGGTGTATTAGAAAATAGAAAAATAATCACCATCCAAATAACACTTAAAATAATATATATAATTTGTTTAATATTCATATAAATCCCTCTTCTATATTATATCTTATTAATAAGTTTATTTAAACAATCTTCATCATCTATTCTATTAATAACAAAACACTTTACACCTAAATCTTTAAAACTTGCCCCACAATGGTATAATTCTTTTTTATCTATAATTATAAATCTATCATGAAAATTATTATTAATGATTAATTCTACATTATGATATTGTTCTATATACTTGGAATAATCATATCTATTATATTTATTAGTAACTACCTTAATATTCTTATTTGTTTTAGAAAGTATATCTAATAAATTTTTATCTACATAATTATCTATTACTATTATTTCTTCCTTACTTCTATTAAATATATCTATCATTAAAGAATAAGAATCATACTTTTCTCCGTTCAAAAATAAATAACTACTCTTATCATTAAATGATGAAAATATTAAATCAAATTTTTCATCATGATCTACTAATTTATTGTTAATAGTATTTAATGACTTATAAATATCTTTATTTTCATTCAAATAATTTCTCATTGATACAAATGCATCTATTATTTTAATACTAGTTTCGATTGCAATCTTAGATTTTAATACACTTGATAACATTGCCACTCCTTGTTCTGTAAATGCATAAGGAGGTCTACGTAAACCCTGAGCGTCATTTTTGGAGGTCACAAATTGTGACCTCCAATCTAAAAACTCTTCATATGTTAATTGAAACATAAATTCAATCGGAAATCTTTTTATATTTCTTTTTACTGATTGCATAAACACTTTTGTCTCAACTCTGTAGAGTTTTGCTAAATCTCTATCCAACATAACTTGTTTTTCTCTAATCTCATATATCATTGTTTCTATATCATCTTTTTCTATTATTTCATTCATACTTCTTTTATCTCCTTTAATAGTGTATTTAAAACATTTTCATCATCTATTCTATTAATTACAAAACACTTTACACCTAAATCCTTAAAACTTGCTCCACAATGATATAATTCTTTTCTATCTATAATTATAAATCTATCATGAAAATTATTATTAATAATTAATTCTACATTATGATATTGTTCTATATACTTAGAATAATCATTTCTATTATATTTATTAATAACTACTTCAATAGTTTTATTAGTCTTAGAAAGTATATCTAATAAATTCTTATCTACATAATTATCTATTACTATTATTTCTTTCTTACTTCTATTAAATATATCTATCATCAAAGAATAAGAATCATACTTTTCTCCATTTAAAAATAAATAATTACTCTTATCCTTAAATGACGAAAATATTAAATCAAATTTTTCATCATATTCTACTAATTTATTATTAATACTATTTAACGACTTATAAATATCTTTATTTTCATTTAAGTAATGTCTCATTGATACAAATGCATCCATTATTTTAATACTCATCTCTTCAGCTACTGATGTCCTTAAAACAGTCGCAAGCATTGCCACACCTTGTTCAGTAAAAGCAAACGGTAATGTCCTTACCATATTAAATTTTGCGGTCCCAATTTGGGACTGCAATTTTTCATATTCATACTCATTCAATTTAAACATAAATCTTTCTGGAAATCTATTTATATGTCTTTTAACTGCTTGATTAATTGTTTTTGTACCATTAACACAATGGTATAGTCTAGCTAAATCAAAATCTAACATTACCTGTTTTCCTCTAATCTCATATATCATTGTTTCTATATCATCT
This sequence comes from uncultured Erysipelotrichaceae bacterium, assembly GCA_902784095.1. GTDB lineage: Bacteria > Bacillota_I > Bacilli_A > RF39 > UBA660 > UMGS995. Next base: position 2,886 of record CACZTK010000012.1, read on the forward strand.
TTTCTATTATTTCATTCATATATACTTATCTCCTCTAACAACATACTCAAGTATTTCTTATCTTCTATCCTATTAATCCCAAAGCACTTTATACCTAAATCTTTAAAACTTGCTCCTGAATGATATAATATTTTTCTATCAATAATTATAAATCTATCATGAAAATTATTATTTATAATTAACTCTACATTATGGTATTGTTCTATATATTTAGAATAATCATACATATTATACTTGTTAGTAACTACTTTAACATTTTTATTAGTCTTAGATA
>CACZTK010000013.1 GCA_902784095.1 uncultured Erysipelotrichaceae bacterium
AGTAATGGAGTAATACCATTTGTCATAGAATCTCCTGCTCTCATTATTATTTGAGCAAATTGAGGAGATATATTTGATTGCATAAATAATGGGACAACTACAGGTGAAAATATAGCCCATTTTGCTGCTGGTGTTGAAACTAATATATTTGATACAGCTATTAGTAATAACGCTATTATAATTAATGGTATACCACTGAAGTTTAAGTAGTTAATTAAGTTAGCAAACCATGCAGTTATTACTGTACCAATATTTGTCTTTTTAAATATTGCAATAAACTGAGAAGCAACAAATAATAATATTATGATACTTCCTGTTTTAGAAAATGATTCAGCTGTTTTTTCTATTAATTTTTTATCACTTTTGATTGATTTTGCTCCTACTCCATAGAATATTCCCATTAATAAGAATAAAAGTGAAACCATATATGTAAATCCGTCTTGGAAATATGAATTAGGTCCAAATAATTGATTTAAATATGTATTTTCTTTCATATCTAGAAGCATTCCTGAATTTGGAAGTCCTGGTATTATCATATAAATGAATAATAATACTATTATTATAAAACTAATTAGAGATAGTCTTAATCCTTGTTTTTGTTTCTTTTCTCTTTCTATTCTTTGTTGTTCTTCTTCTTCTAAATCAATAATTCTTAATTCTTCTGTTTTTGATAAATCATCTTTTACTTTATACTTTCCTAATTTTGGACTTATTATTTTTTCTATAATAATAGTTCCAACTATTGATAATATTATTGTAGCAGCAATGATGAATATAAGGTTACTTGTTAAACTAATATGTGCTGTATCATCTACTAAATATGCAGCAGATGCTGTATAACTCATTAATGATACTTCTGCTGATCCTACAAACACAGATACACCATATCCAAAAGCAACTCCACAAAATGCTGTAACAATTCCTGTTAACGGATTTCTACCATTTGTTGCATAAATTGTTGCTACTAAAGGAATTAATATTGCATATCCTATTTCATTTATTAATGATGATATTGTAGCAACTAATATAACTATAAATGTCATTTGAGTATAGCTTAGTTTTTTTACATGTCTTCTTGAAAAAGCTTCAATAAAGCCTGTTGCTTCTGCAAAAGAAAGACCTATTAATGCTATAAGTAATGTTACTAATGGTGTAAAACTAATAAAATTAGTAGCGGCATTACTTATAATAAATTTCATTCCATCAAAACTTAACATATTTTCAACAGCTACTATAGTTGATTCTAATGTATGTGTATTTGGATTAACTGTATTATATGTAGCCTGCATTTCAAAGACTGAAAATATTGCGCTTAATAATACAACTATAAAACTAGCTAAAATCAATGATGTTATGGGATGAAGGTAAAACTTTTTAAGTCTCAGTTTTTTCTTTTCTCTCATATTATCACCTTTCTTCTGTGATTACTTTTTTTATTTTTTTATTAAATTCTATTCTTGGCATAAAAATAGATCTATTACAATTCACACATCTAATTTTTATATCTGCTCCAAGTCTTGTAATTTCCCATTCATTACTACCACATGGATGCCCTTTTTTCATAACTACATGTGTACCTAATGTATATTCTTTATTTTCCATTATGCACCTCTACTTGTTGATATGGTATTTTTATTTTATCTTTGTCAAATTTCTTTTTTAATTCTTTTCTTAGAATCCTTTGAACATAGAAATAATCATCTGTAACTGTCTCTATTCCTACTCTATAGATAATACCTGATGATTCTAATTCTGTTACACCTAATATTCTTATATCCTTTTTAATTTTTGGATATTTTTCTTTTAAAATATCTGATAGTTCTTCAATTGATTCTTCTACTTTATCTAAATCTGATTCATAAGCAACTGAAATATCTACTGCTGCAAAGTTCTTAGCAAGATTATAATTAATTACTTCTGTTATAGAGTGATTTGCAATTATCAAAGTTTGTCCTTTATAGTTTTTTAATCTTGTAGTTCTAAGACCAAGTGCTACTACCTCTCCTAAGAATCCATTTATTTCAACGGTATCACCTATTTCATATTGATCTTCTAAAATAATAGATACTCCTGCGATTAAATCCTTTGCTAAATCTTGAAATGCTAATCCAATTAAAGCTGCTGTTATTCCTAATCCTGCTAGAATAGATGTTACATTAACTCCAAAATTAGCTAATATTGCAATTGCAATGATAACAACGATAATATACTTTATTATATTTAAAATATGTCTTGATATTGTTTTAACTCTCTTTTCTTGGTGTGCATTTTTAAATTGTTTATTAGTAGTCTTTTCTATTATTTTTCTAATTATTTCATAAACTATCATACCTATTATAATTGCTACTATAGGATTTATTAATTTAAAAATCTGGTCTGCGTATTTATCAAAATATTTCACACAAAACACCTCTTTTTACTACTTATCTAAACTCATTATTTCAAGTATTCTATTTAAATCATTTGCATTTGTAAATTTTATTTCTACTTTATTAGATTTTATTTTTACTTTTGTACCCAATTTCTCTGTTAATGATTCTTCTAAATATTTATATTCATTAACTGGTTTTGGTGCAATTCTTACTATCTTATTTTTTCTTTCAAATTCTTTATCTTCAGATGTTAATTCTTCTAGATTTCTTACACTTAATCCTTCACTAATTATTTTATCTGTTAATTCTTGAATTTGATTTACATCTTTTAATTTTGATAGTACTCTAGCATGTCCCATACTTATTTCTTTTTTATTAATTAAATTTTTTGTTGTTTCTGGTAAAGATAATAAACCTATCATATTAGTAATATGACTTCTACTTTTACCTATACGATCTGCTAATTGTTCTTGTGTTAGTTTTAGATTATCTAATAAGTTTTTATATGCTTCTGCTTCTTCTATAGCACTTAAGTTTTCTCTTTGTAAATTTTCAAGTAGTGCTATTTCCATCATTTCACTATCAGTAAAATCTCTAACTATTGCTGGAATTTCCTTTAATCCTGCCATAGTTGATGCTTTTACTCTTCTTTCTCCTGCTATTATTTCATAACCTTTTATACTTTTTTTAATAATTATTGGCTGAAATACACCATGTTCTTTGATTGATGAAGAAAGTTCTTTTAATGCTTCTTCATCGAATACTTTTCTAGGTTGATAAGGATTTGCTCTTAGTTCAGAAATAGGAACTTTAATAATTTCTTCTTTTGGTGTTTCTGTAACTATTCTTTCTTCAATTTTACTATAATCTAGAGGTTCATTATTAAATAATTCTTCTAATCCTCTTCCTAGTGCTCTTCTTTTAATTCCATTATTATTTACTTGATTTTCCATTTCTTTCAATCACTTCCTTAGCTAAATTTAAATAAGCTTCAGATCCTCTACTCTTTGGATCATAAGTTATAATTGGTTCTCCATGTGATGGAGCTTCTGTTAATCTAATTAATCTTGGTATTATTGTATTATAAACTCTTTCTTTGAAGAACTTTCTAATATCATCTACTACTTCAAACCCCAAATTAGTTCTAGAGTCTAGCATTGTTAGTAACACTCCTTCTATATCTAAATCTGGATTTAAAGATTTTTGTGCTAACATTATTGTATTTAATAATTGCATAATTCCTTCTAATGCAAAAAACTCACATTGAACTGGAATAATAACAGAATCACTAGCTACCAAAGCATTCATAGTGGCAATTCCCAAAGCTGGTTGACAATCAAT
>CACZTK010000014.1 GCA_902784095.1 uncultured Erysipelotrichaceae bacterium
AGATAATATTATGTTTTCTCCTGAATTTTTAAGAGAAGGAAGAGCTTTATATGATAATTTATATCCATCTAGAATAATAGTTGGAGAAAAAAGTGAAAGAGCAGAAATATTTGCAGACTTACTTCTAAAAGCTGCAGTTAAAAAAGATGTTGAAGTTAAGTTTATGGATTCAACTGAAGCTGAAGCTGTTAAATTATTTGCTAATACTTTTTTAGCACTTCGTGTATCATATTTTAATGAATTAGATACATATGCAGAAGTTAAAGGATTAAATACTAAAGATATTATTGATGGAGTATGCTTAGATCCAAGAATAGGAGATCAATATAATAATCCTTCATTTGGATATGGTGGTTATTGCTTACCAAAAGATACAAAACAATTACTAGCTAACTATAAAGATGTTCCTCAAAACTTAATTGAAGCAATTGTTAAATCAAATGATACTAGAAAAGATCATATAACAAATGAAATTTTAGCAAAAAATCCTAAAGTAGTAGGTGTTTATAGATTAACTATGAAAACTAATTCAGATAACTTTAGAGCAAGTGCTATTCAAGGTATTATTGAAAGACTTAAAAATAAGGATGTTAATATAGTTATTTATGAACCTACATTAAAAACTGATTCATTTAATGATTGTACAGTTATTCATGATTTAGATGAATTCAATGATAAAGTTGATGTAGTATTAGTTAATAGAATGGATGAGAATATTAAAAATATTACAAAAGATATATATACTAGAGATTTATTTAGTAGAGATTAGTAACTTTGTTACTAATTTTTTTATTTTTGTTATTTACATATATTAACCTATGTGTTAATATATGTGTAACATGAAGTGAGGTGCATTAATGAAACTAATCTATACTAAGAATTATAACAAAAGTATTAAATCTTTAAAAAATAGAGTTTCCGAAAAAAAACTACTTGATGAGATTTTGTTTTATATTAAAAATCAGCCTGATTTTGATACAATGGTTAATGATCCTTTAAGTAACTTATATAGGTTGGAAAGATTAAAATATGAATTAAGTGATTATTATTCATTTAGATTATCCAAAACGATAAGATTAATTATAAGGCCTAAAGATAATAATATAGAGGTATACTTAGTATATATTAGTAAAGAACATTATAAAGATTTTAATGAAGATAAGGTGATTTTAGATGAAGAATAAATTTGGTGAACAATTAGGTAAGTTTTTGAATTTTAGTAATATTAGTATTAATGAATTTGCAGAGAGAGTTGGAACAACACCTAAAAACATGATTGATATTGTAAAAGGGAATGTATCAATAACTCAAAATATGATATATAATATTTCTTTTGTTACTGGTATATCGGTAGATTATATAGAAAATGTTGAACGTAGTTTTAGAAATAAAAATATAATTGATGAGTTCTTGAAAAGAAATAATATAACTATAACTCAGTTCATAAATAAATTTAAATATAATGAGTTTTCTAAACTTTATGATTTTCAATTTACTGATATTAAAGATAAATATAATATTGCAGAAGATATTCTAAAGTATCTAAGAATCACTAGTCCAGATTTAATTTATAAAGATAGTAATTCTATTCTTTATAAAAGTAGGAATGATAAACCTGAGTTATTAGCCTTGTGGTTAGAGCATTGTTATAGATGTGTTATGAAACAAGATATTAAAGACTACAAAAAAGAGAATATTATGAATGTTGTTGAATTTATAAGAAATGAAGCTAAGAATAATAGATTTAACAAAGAAAAATTAATAAAAGTATTTAATGATAATGGTATATTTCTTGCGATTGAGCCTGATTTAAAAGGTTCTAAGATAAGAGGGGCCTTTAGAGTTCTAAATGATAAGCCTGCTATATATATAACTACTAAACATAAAAGATATGCTGATATTTACTTTGCATTATTCCATGAACTTGCTCATTGCAAGAGTGATTTTAATAGAGCCAAAAGTGGTAGTATTGTAAGTACTATGGATGATGTTGAAATAGAAGATTATGAAATAAAAGCTGATAAAACGGCACTTAATTGGATGGTATCAGATGATATATATGATCAAATAAAAAGAAATTATTCAAAAGATATGGGTAATAGTATTATTATGCCATTTGTTGTATATAGATTAGCTCTAGATGGAATAATTACATATTCGTCTAAATTTTACCAAGATAATAATAAATTAATTGATATAGATTTATAATACTTATATATAAATGTGCTATAATAGAAGTATAAGAAGGTGTATTATGAGATTTATTGGTAAAATATTTAGTTTAGTTTTAACGGTATTATTCTTCATTACTATGTATTTAATATATAGGTTGAATATTGTACCTACTAAGTACTTATTAGTAATTGGTGTTATTTTATTAGTATTTGTTTTAATATTTGATTTAAAACTAATAAGTAGAAGAACTAGACTGGGAAAAAGAATTTTTTATATATTTTTATCTAGTATATTTATAGGTTTAATTATTTATTTATTAACATATATTAATGCTACATATGATTTTATGAATAATATGGTATTTAATAAATTAGAAATAATTACTTATGATATAGTAGTAGATAAATCCTCATCATATAAAAAGATAAAAGATCTATCTGGTTTAAATATGGGATATTTAGATAGTGATAAGAATTATTCTAAGTTAAAACTATTAATTAGGAAAGACATTAGATATGAAGAATATTATTATAAGAATATTAATAGTATGATTAATTCTTTAGAAGAAGAGAAAAATAATTCTATTATAATAGAAGACAATTATTATGAGGCTTTAAAAGAAGAATATGATTATTTAAATGATAATACAAAGGTTATTAAGAAATATAAACTTATTGTAAAGAAAGAAAATAAAAAAGAAGTAAAGGCAAGTACTGATAAGCCATTTATTGTATATATTAGTGGTATTGATACTTATGGAAAAATATCTAGTGTCTCAAGAAGTGATGTTAATATAGTAACAGTTGTTAATCCAGTTGAAGAGAAAATACTATTAGTATCTATTCCTAGAGATTATTATGTTTTGCTACATAAAAACAATGAGAAAGATAAACTTACTCATGCGGGATTATATGGTATTGAAGAGAGTATGAATACTATAGATGATTTATTAGATATTAAGATTGATTATTATTTAAGACTTAACTTTTCTACAATGACTAAGAGTATTGATTTATTAGATGGTGTTGATGTTTATTCAGATATGACATTTAATCCAACTGCAAAACCTTCTATAACTATTAAAGAGGGAGTTAATCATATGGATGGGGAAATGGCACTAGCATTTGCTCGTGAGAGATATCAATATAGAACAGGGGATAGACATAGAGGACAAAATCAACAAGCAATAATAACAGCAGTTATTAAAAAGATGAGTAATCCAAGTGTAATTGTAAAATATAAAGATTTATTAGATTCTTTAGATGGTACTTTTGAAACTAATATGGATTATAAGAATATTACAAACTTAGTTAAACGACAACTTGATAAAAATATTGATTGGGATGTAGAATCAATTAGTTTAGATGGAAAAGGTAGTATGATGCCTACATATTCAATGGGATCTAGAAATTTATATGTAATGATTCCTGATGAGAAAACAATTGAAGTTGCTAAAGAAAAGATTGATGAAACGTTAAAGGGTGATGAATAATATGAAGAAAGTATTAGTGTATGGGGATTCTAATACTTGGGGAGATAATTTTATTACAAGAAAAAGATCTACTAGTTGGGTTGATTTATTAAGAAATGAGTTAAGTGACTATAGTTTTATTTGTGAAGGATTACCAGGTAGGGTAGCTGGTTCATTGGAAATAGATAATTCATATAAAAATGGAAAAGATACTTTTATTTCAGTATTCTTATCTGCTGCTCCTGTTGATATTGTTATTATTGCTTTAGGTAGTAATGATTTACAAAATAAGTATAATAGGAGTAGTAGAGAGATAGTTAAAGATTTACTTTGGTATGAGGACATTATTTCTGATATGGCAAGAGTTGAAGATAATTATAATAGATATTTCAAGGAAGATAAAATTCCTGAGTTTATTTATATTTTACCAACTAATTTTGAGTATATTGAAGGTGTTTTTGATAAGAGTAGTGAATTAAAAAGACAAGAAATAATTAGTTATTTTAGGAATAGTGATAAAAAAATTATTGAAGTAAATGATATGTCGTTAGTAGATGGACTTCATTATAGTGAAGAGGGTCATAAGAAAATGGTTAAACTAGTAAAAGAAATAGTCTAACCATTTTTTTTATTTCCTAACATGAGTCTTACTACTGATCTATCTTCATGTTTGGTTTTTGCTTCAGGTGATTGATCTATGACATAGTCTCCATCTCCTGAGTATTCCACAGTAAAATTCATTAATTGTTTTTTAGCATCTTCTTTTTTTAATCCAATTACATTAGGTACTTCATAAGTTATTTTATCTGTCCATTCTAAATCTTTTTCTAAACCACCTTTTTGTTTTTCTATTTTTAAAGCATCAATTATGTCTAAAAGTATTTTTCTTGCAAAAGGAGTAGTTGTATAACTTGAAAGAAGGGCAGTATTTTTTGGATTATCAATTGCAATATATAAAACAGCTTCAGGATCATTTGAAGGGACTACAGCCATAAATGACATTATATAATTATTAACTAGATATTTACCATTTACAGCTTTTTGAGCAGTACCTGTTTTACCACCTATTCGATAACCTTCGATGTATGCTTTTTTTCCTCCTCCTAAAGCGACGACACTTTCAAGTCCCATACGCATAGTACTACTGGTTTCTTTTGAAATTGTTCTTCTAACAAATACTTTTTTATTTTCTTTTATTATGTCATTTGTTAATGGCTCATTAATTGATTTTAAGATATATGGTTTATATAAATAACCACCATTAACAACTGAAGAGACTGCGGTTACTTGTTGAATAGGAGTGACACTTACACCTTGACCAAAAGCAGTTGTTGCTAATTCTACATTTCCAACTTGACTTAGATTAAATAAAATTCCTTCTCCCTCACCAGTCAAATCAATTCCTGTTTTTTTACCAAAACCAAATTTTTCAATATATGAAAATAATCTTTCTTTACCAAGTTTTTGTCCTAATGCAACAAATCCTGGGTTACAAGAGTTTTGTAGCACTTGTAAAAATGTTTGATCACCATGACCTCCTGCTTTCCAGCATTTTATTACAGCTCCATCTACATTAACTTTACCACTATCATAAAAATGATCATGTTCTAGGTCTACTACATGCTCTTCAACAGCAGCAGATGTTGTTATAATCTTAAAAGTAGAACCTGGTTCATATGAAGCAAAAATAGGTAAGTTTCTATTTAGACTTTCAAGAGAATACTTTTGATAATAATTTGGATCAAAATTAGGACGACTAGATATTCCATATATTTCTCCTGTTTTAGGATTCATTACAACAGCAAGGGCCATATCAGGAGAAAACATATCAACTATATTGTTTAGTTCTCTTTCTATTGATTTTTGAATATTTATATCTATTGTTAAATATATATTCATTCCATTTACTGGTTCTACATAAATATCTGATAAATTTAATCTATTACCTTTTGCATCAGAAAAGTATTTTATCGCACCATTTGTTCCTGTTAGAATTTTATCATATTGTAACTCTAGACCAGATAAACCTTGATTGTCGATACCAACATATCCTAAAGAATTTGAAAGAAGTGTTTTGTAAGGATAATATCTTTTTGATTCTTTTACAAGATAAACTCCATCATAGTTTAGACTATTTATTTTATCTGCAGTTTCAAACGATAATCTTCTTCCTTCAGGATGAACTCTTTCAATAGAAGTTTTTTTATAAACATGTTTTTTCATTTCATCATATGTTACACCTAATATTTTTGATAAATTTTCTGTAACTTCTTTTTTCTTTTTTATTTGATTAGGTATTAATACTAAACTTGTAGTAGTGACATTATCTGCTAAAATATTGCCATTACGATCTAGAATTTTACCACGATCTGCTTGTACTTCTAAATCTCTACTCCATAAATCTGAAGCAAGATTTTTTAATTTATTATAGTCAAATACTTGAATTTTAAAAACTCGTAAGACTATAGATATAAATAATATAATGAAAATAACTAATACAATTCTAATTCTTTTATTAATACTTTTAAAAAACATATTTCACCTCTGTATTTTATATGATATAATTAGTAAAAAAATGTATAATGTTAAGTATAGTTGACAAATTTCCAACCGCACTTGGTAGAACGCAACTGTAACTTAGTATATAATTTATGGTGTTGGAGGTGAAAAAAATGACAGTAGGTGAAAGACTGTTAGAACTAAGAAAAAAGAAAGGACTATCTCAAGAAGAAGTTGCTAATGTTTTGAACGTTTCAAGACAAACAGTATCTAAGTGGGAAGTAGGAGAAAGTACTCCTGATTTTGATAAAATACTTCCTCTATGTAATTTATATGAGATAACATCAGATGAATTATTAACTGGAAAAAAAGATATTGTTGTGGAAAAGGAAAATGATAAAAGAAAAATATTTGCAAGAAATTTAGGTATTTCAATTGGACTATACATATTCTCAATTGTGTTAATAATACTTTTTGCAGCAGCTTTTGAAAGTCCAGTTATCGGTGTATGTCTATTCTTTATTGTAGTTGCTATTGCTACTGGTTTAATTGTATATACAGCAATTAACTATGGAACTGAAAAAGAAAAAACAGAAGAAGATAAACAACTTAAATTAGTTTGTGACATAATTGATATTATTGGAGTAGTAATCTATTTCTTAGTTAGTTTCAAAACAGGAGCATGGCATATTACTTGGATTATATTCCTAATAATAGGTTTATTAGAAGCAATTGCAAAATTGGCACTTAGTTTAAAGAAAAAAGAAGGAGAGAAAAATAATGAATAAAGGATTAACAATAACATTAATTATATTACTTAGTATATTTACATTATTGCTTAGTGCAGTTTTAGTAGTATTAGTAAAAAAAGATTTTAAATTTAGTCAGTTTAGTTTTGGTGAAAAAATTAGTTCAACTTTAGTTGATGAAAAAGAAATTACAAATATTAAAGATATTAATGTAGAAACAGATGTTGCTGATATAAAGGTTGAACCTAGAGATATTTCTAATATAAAGGTTGAATTATATTCAGATAATGTTAAAGAACATGAAATAACAGAAGAGGAAAATGATATTAAAGTAGTTTTAAAATCAGAGAAAAGAAATTCATTTGGTTTTGGTAGAACAGCTCCATATATTAAAATATATGTTCCTAAGACTTATGATAAAAACTTAGATGTTAATAGTAGAGTAGGAGATATTAAAGTAGGAGATTTAGAATCTGCAACATTGAAAGTAAAATCAGATGTTGGTGATGTTAAAGTAGAAAATATACTAGATGTTACTATTAAAACAAGAGTAGGAGATATAAAAATTGAAAAGATAAATAATTATCTAAGTTTAAATACCAAGACTGGAGATATAAAAATAGGTAATGCAAGTATTAAAAAGAATTCTAAAATCAAAACAAATGTAGGAGATATTAGAATTAATAAGACTAATGGTTGTTATATAGATGCTACTAGTAATGTAGGGGATAAAAGTATAAATCAAAATGATAGAAAAAGTGATATTGTATTAGAAATTAAAAGTAATGTAGGAGATATAGATATTAATTAGATAGTTTTATAACTATCTTTTTTTTAATAATTTTATTAATTTGTGATATTATAAATATAGGAGGCAAATTATGGAAAAAGAATGTGGATGGAAAAATTTAAATGAAAATGAAAAAAATAGTATTTTAGATTTTAATGAAGGATATATAAAATTTTTAAATAGTTCAAAAACTGAACGTTTAGCAAATATGTTTATTGTTAATGAACTAGAGAGTAAGGGTTTTGTTAATTTAAATAATTTAGAAGTTCTAAATAAGGGAGATAAAGTTTATTTTAATAATAGAGGAAAAAGTGTTTTTGCTGCTATTATTGGAGAAAATAAATTAGTAGATGGGGTTAATTTAATAGGTGCTCATATTGATTCACCAAGACTTGATTTAAAACCTAATCCATTATATGAAGATGCAAATCTTGCATTATTTAAAACTCATTATTATGGAGGAATAAAAAAATATCAATGGACAACTATTCCTCTAGCAATTCATGGAGTAGTTGTCAAACCTACTGGAGAAAAAATTAGTATTTCAATTGGTGAAGATGAAACTGATCCTGTATTTACAATTACTGATTTACTTCCTCATTTAGCAGTAAATCAGTCTGATAAAAAGTTAAGAGATGCAATTGAAGGAGAAAGCTTAAACCTTTTAGTTGGAAGTATTCCAAATAATGAAGAAAAAGAATCAATTAAGAAAAATATATTAAATATATTAAAAGGAAAGTATGGAATTGAAGAATGTGATTTTGTAAGTTCAGAATTAGAAATTGTTCCTGCATTTAAAGCTAGAAGTTTAGGATTTGATAGAAGTATGGTAGCAGGTTATGGACAAGATGATAGAGTATGTTCATATGCAACATTAGAAGCAATTACTAGTTGCAGTAGTTCAGGATATACACAAATAGCAATCTTTGCAGATAAAGAAGAAATTGGTAGTGTAGGAAATACGGGAATGTATTCTGATACTTTTGATTTATTTATTACTGATTTGTTAAATAAAGTAGGAGAAAATGAAGTTGGTGCAATTAATAAATTATATTGTAACTCAAGAATGCTTTCTGCAGATGTTGGAGCAGGAGTAGATCCTAATTACCAAGACGTATCTGAGAAAAATAATGCATCATATATAGGTTATGGAATAGAACTTAATAAATATACTGGCTCTCGTGGTAAGAGTGGAGCAAGTGATGCTAATGCTGAATTTGTAGGATTTGTTAGAGGTGTTTTTGAAAAGAATAATGTTAAATATCAAGTTTCTGAACTTGGTAAAGTAGATATTGGAGGAGGAGGAACTATTGCATATATCCTTGCTAATAAAGGAATAGATGTATTAGACTGTGGAGTTCCTGTAATTTCAATGCATTCACCATATGAAGTCACTAGTAAATATGATGTATATACAGCATATAAAGCATATAAATCTTTTTATGAAAGTAATGATAAAGTAAGATATTAGAAAAGAAGACTTGTTATACTATGTAAAGTATGTAAAAACAAGTCTTTATTTTGTTTACAAAAAATAAAAATTTAGTTATAATTTATTTAGATTAGAAGGTGACTAATGTGGAAGAAAAAAATAGAAATAACAAATCAGGATTTTTAGTTTTAATACTTGTTGTATTAATACTTTTTATAGCAGTTGGTTATGCTGCATGGACAAAAGTGTACAATGGTGAGAAAGAAAATTCAATTGATACTGCTACACTTATTCTTACGTTAGATGAGTCAAACAGTAATGAAATCGCTTTACTTAATACAGTACCAGTATCTGATACAAAGGGATTAACATTTAGACCATATACATTTAAATTAAAAAATTCTGGTACGATAGCAGCAAAATATAGATTAAGAATTATTAACTATGAAAAAGGCTATACAAATGATGGTTGTAGTAGACTTGATTGGTCAAATATTAGATATTCATTTAAAAAGAATAATGAGGTTGCTACTATTGGAAACTTAGGAGAAATTAATGGGGTTTTAAATATTGGTGAAATTGATGCTTTAGAAACAAATACATATAGTTTGATTTTATGGATAAAGAGTGATGCTACTAACGAAGTAATGAATCAACATTTCCATGGAATGATTAAAGTCGATGCAATTCAAAGTGATCAAGAATTAGATGATTAAAGACTTGAATTTAAGTCTTCTTTTTTTAATACTTATGACATAAAATAAAGATATAACATTAAGGGTGTGGGAGAATGAAAGCAATTATTTGTGCTGGAGGAACAGGTGGACATATCTATCCTGCTTTAGCTATCTTGAATAAGATAAAAGAAAAACAACCAGATAGTGAGATTTTATATATAGGTACAACAGATAGAATGGAACATGAATTAATTCCAAAATTAGGAATTGATTTTGTTGGTATTGAAATAAAGGGTTTAGACAGAAAAAATGTATTTAAGAATATAGAGGTTTATAAAAAATATAAAGCTGCTATCAAAAAAACTAAAGAAGTTATAAAAGAATTTAAACCAGATATTGTTATAGGTGCAGGTGGGTATATTACTTTACCAGTTTTAATTGCGGCTCATAGTTTAGGATGTAAAACTTTAATACATGAGCAAAATTCTATACCGGGACTTTCAAATAAGATTATTGCTAAGAATGCCGATAAAATATGTATATCTTTACCAAAAACAATGGAGTATTTTCCAAAAGATAAAGTTGTTTATACAGGTAATCCTAGAAGTGAAGAATTAATTGATATAAAAAAAGAAAGTAAAAAAAGTTTTGGATTAGATGAAAATAAGAAATTAGTTATAATTGTCATGGGGTCCTTAGGATCTACTACTATGACTAAAAAAATAAAAGATTTAATTCCAAAATTTAAGGATAAAAATTATCAAGTGCTAGTTATTACTGGTAAATCCTATTATGATTCATATAATGAAATAGATAGACCTAAGAATGTGACTATTGTTCCTTTTTTAGAAAACTTTATATCATTACTTAAATCTACTGATTTAATAATATCTAGAGCAGGAGCTTCTACAATTGCAGAGATAACAGCAATAGGTTTACCATCAATATTAGTACCATCTCCATATGTAACAAATAATCATCAATATAAGAATGCCAAAGAACTTGAAAGTATTGGTGCAGCAAAATTAATTACAGAAGATGAGTTTTCTTCAAATGTAATTATAAAAGAGATTTCTAATATATTGGATAATCCTGCTAATTATAAAAAGATGAAAGAAGCATCAATGAAATTAGGAATTCATGATTCTAGTACAAGGATATATAATGAAATAGAAAAACTTACAAAGGATGAAGAAAATGAATAATTGGATAAGTGAGTTAAAAGAATTAAATATAGGTAAAATAGAGACATCGGTTTCTCTAAAAAAATATACTACTTATAAAATAGGTGGTAAAGCTTCATGTATTGTGTATCCAAAAAATACAACTTCATTAATAAAGTTGTTAAAGTTTGCTAGAAGAAAGAACATTAAATATAAGATGTTAGGAAATGGTTCTAATTTAATATTTAGTGATAATGATTATGATGGTATTTTAATTAAATTAAATGAGTTTGATAATATAGAAATATATGGAAGAAAAATAAAAGTAGGAGCAGGTTATTCATTAATGAAATTATCACGTGTTGCTCAAAAAAATGCTTTAACAGGTTTAGAGTTTGCAGCAGGTATTCCAGGTACTATTGGTGGAGCAATTTTTATGAATGCTGGTGCATATAAAAGTGATATGGGATATATTGTTCAAACAGTTAAAGTATTAACTCCAGATTATAAGGTTGTTGAATTTGAAAATAAAGAGTTAGGTTTTCATTACCGTACATCATTTTTGAAAAAGCATAAAGATTTTATTTGCTTGGAGGCTGTTTTGAGACTTGAAAAAGGTGATAAAACAAAAATCGCTGAAGTTATGAAAAACCGTCTTAAGAGAAGAGTTGAATCACAACCACTTAATTATCCAAGTGCAGGTAGTGTCTTTAGAAATCCTAAAGATATGTTTGCTGGTGAGTTGATAGAAAAAGCAGGTTTAAAAGGTAAAAAAATAGGTGGAGCAATGATTAGTGATAAACATGCTAATTTTATTGTTAATACAGGTAATGCTAGTAGCGAAGATGTTAAAAAATTAATTACATTAGCTCAAGAAACTGTTAAAGAAAAATATAATGTTGATTTATTATTAGAACAAGAATATGTAAATTGGGAGTAATAATATGGCAAAAAAACTAGTAAAGAGGAGAAAATTAAAAGTATTTACATTGCTTCTAGTACTTATAATACTAGGACTTTTTGCTTTACTAGTCTATTTTGGAATAAATGATAGTATAAAAAACATTGTTATTAAAAATACAAGTTATTTAAATGATGATTATATAATTGATTTAGCCTCTATTAAGGAATATCCAAGTTTTTGGTTAACTAGTACTCATAAAATGAAAAAGAAAATTGAAAAGAGTCCTTATATAGAAAAAGTTAAAATCAAAAGAAAATTTTATAATGTTTTAGAAATTGATGTAAAAGAAAATGTTCCTTTATTTGTTTATGAAGGGAATCATAAAATAGTTTTTGAAAATAAAGAAGAAGTAGATGAATTATCAGAAATAGAGTTATTTAGAGTACCTAGACTTATGAATTATGTACCTGATAATAAATATGAACAATTTATTAAGGGACTAGGTAAAATTGATAAAGATATTTTGGGTAAAGTATCTGAAATTACATATACACCAAATGATTTTGATAAAGATAGATTTTTATTGTATATGGATGATGGAAATAGTGTTTATTTAACAATTACTAAATTTAGAATGCTAAATTATTATAATAAAGTATTACCTCAATTGGATGGTAAGAAGGGTATTTTATATTTAGATAGTGGTAATCACTTTAAAATTATGAAATAAAAAAAGATGATTAATCATCTTTTTCTTTTTTAAAATTTTCTATATAAACCAATGGCTTTACCTAAAATTGTAACTTCTGATAATATAATTGGATCCATAGTGTCGTTTTCTGGTTGTAATCTAAAGTAACCATTTTCTTTATAGAAAGTTTTTACAGTTACTTCATTCTCGTTATTCATCGCAACAACTGTATCACCATTTTTTGCAGTGTTACATCTTTCTACTATTAATATATCTCCATCATATATTCCTACGTTTATCATAGATTCACCACTTACTTTTAAAGTAAATACTTCATCTTTATTAGCAATTAGATATGCTGGTAGTGAAAAATATTCATCAGGAGTTTCAATTGCTTCTATTGGAGTACCAGCAGTTACTTTTCCAAGTAGAGGAACATCAATTACATTTTCATTTACTTCTTCAAATTCATTTGGAACTAGTATCTCAATTGTTCTGTTTTTACTTGTATCTTTTCTTATATATCCCTTTTTTTCTAATTGTGTCAAGTGAAAGTGGATAGTTGCTGGTGAATGAAGATTTGCTTCTTGACCTATTTCTCTAACGGTAGGTGCATAGCCATTTTTTGCTTTTAACTTTTTTAATATTTGTAAAATGTCTGCTTGTCTATTAGTAAGTTTTTCCATAACTTTCCTCCCTTTATATTTTTAGTTTACCACTACAAGTGTCAAATGTCAAACAAATGTTTTAAAAATATATTGACACGAACAAGTGTACGAGTTATACTTGATTTATCAAAAGAAAGGAGAGGATTGATTATGAAAAAGATAGTAAAAGGAGGATTATTTCTTACATTTATATATCTTATGGCTATAGTTTCAACTCTATTAATTACTGATAGAGTAGCTGAACTTGATGCTAAAGATTTACGTAATAATAATTCATCTTTATCTATTAATGTAGCTAGATAGATTCACTTAGAAAAATATGTTATAATATTTTTAGGTGATATTTTATGAAAAAAGTTATATTAGTAGATGGTAATAATTTATTATTCAGAAGCTATTATGCAACTGCATACCAAGGTGTGATAATGAGAAATTCTAAAGGATTTCCTACTAATGCATTATATGGTTTTATTAACATGATGAATAAAATTGTTAAAGAAGAAGAACCAAGTTATATTCTAGTGGCATTTGATAAAGGAAAATCCTTTAGACACACTAAGTATGATTTTTATAAAGGTGGTAGAGCGGCAACTCCAGATGATTTGAAATTACAATTTCCTATGGCAAAAGAAGTTTTAAATGCAATGGGAATAAAATACTTTGAAATTGATAATTATGAAGCAGATGATATCATTGGTACAGTTGCAAGAATAGTAGATGAAGAAGATCAGTTTATCGCAACAATTGTAAGTAGTGATAAAGATTTACTTCAGTTAATAAGTGATGAAGTTGATGTAAAACTTTTGAAAACGAGCGGATTTATTAGGATGGATAAAGAAGAATTTAAAAATACTTATGGTGTAGATCCTATTAGAATGATTGACTTAAAAGCACTTATGGGGGATTCTAGTGATAATATTCCTGGTGTAAAGGGAATAGGAGAAAAAACTGCCATCAATTTACTTTCAAAATATGAAAACTTAGATAATCTATATAGTAATATTGATTCTGTTACAGGAAAAACAAAAGAAAAATTAATAAATGATAAAGATAATGCATATATGAGTTATGAAATGGCAACTATATATAGAGAAGTTCCACTTGATTTTCAATTAGAAGATTTAAAGTATGAAGGACTTGATTTAGACAATTATATAAAAGTATTAAAAGAATTAGAGTTTAATTCATTATTAAGAAAACTTGATGTTAATACTAGTGATATTTTAGAAGAAAAAGAAGAAAAGCAAAGACAAGAATTAATTATTAAAGATATAAAAGATTTTAATAAGGAAAAAGAGTTTTCATATTATATTGAACTAGATAATTTGATATATAATAAAGCAAATATTATTGGAATTGGTCTATATGATGGAGAATTTGGTTATTATTTAGATAAAGACAATATAGATGAATATAATGATATATTCTCATCAATATATAATAAGTTTACGTATGATTTAAAGAAAAATATTGTTTTACTTAATAAAATTGGTGTAAAAGAAAAAAATACTACGTTCGATTTAATGATTGCTTTATACTTATTAAATTATACTGTTAAAGATGATATTAGTTTTGTAGCTAAAAGTTTTGATTATGATATTATCTCATATGAGGATTTATATGGAACAGAAAAGAGAAAGAAAGAATTAGATTCAGAACAAGTAAAAAATGTAATTATTGAAAAAGCTAAATTTATTTATGAGGTTAGAGAAGAAGTAGAAAAGAAATTAGAAATAGAACAATCAGCTAATTTATATAGAGATATAGAACATCCATTATCTAGGGTTCTTGCTGATATGGAGATTACTGGAATAAGGGCAAGTTCTACATATTTAAAAGAGATTGCAAGTGATTTAGAAAAGCATATTAAAGAGATAGAGGAATCTATACACTTAGATGCAGGTGAAGCGTTTAATATTATGTCTACTAAGCAACTTGGTGAAGTTTTATTTGAAAAACTTGGTATTAAATATCCTAAACGTTTAAAAGGAGAAAAATATTCAACTAATAAAGAAATACTAGATAAAATAGTAGATGAACATCCCATAGTTAGAAAAGTATTAGAATATAGAACTTTAATGAAACTTTATACTAATTATGCAATAGGACTTGATAATGAAATAAGAGAAGATGGAAAAATTCATACTATATTTACTCAAACATTAACAAGAACAGGTAGACTTTCTAGTGTTAATCCTAATTTACAAAATATACCTGCAAGAAAAGAGTATTCTAAACTTATTCGTAAAGCATTTATTCCAGAAGAAAATTCAGTACTATTATCTTCAGATTATTCACAAGTTGAATTAAGAATTTTTGCAGCAATGTCTAATGCTACTAATTTAATTGAGGCATTTAAAAATAATCAAGATATTCATGCTAAAACAGCATCTGATATATTTCATATTCCACTTGAAGATGTAACTAAAGATGAACGTCGTACAGCAAAGGCAGTTAATTTTGGTATATTATATGGAATAAGTAGTTTTGGTTTATCTGAAGATTTAGGAATTGATATAAAAACAGCTAAATCATTTATAGATAATTATTTAGATACATATCCAGGTATTAAAGAATATATGGAAGAAGAGAAGAAAGAAGCATATCAAAATGGTTATGTAACAACATTGATGAATAGAAAAAGAGAAATTCCAGAATTGCGTGATAAAAACTATGTTATTAGAAGTGCAGGAGAACGAATTGCTTTGAATACTCCAATTCAAGGAACTGCTGCTGATATTTTAAAGAAGGCTATGGTAGAAATATATGATGAGTTTAAAAAGCGTGGATTAAAGAGTAAAATGTTATTACAAGTACACGATGAATTAGTATTTAATGTTTATAATGATGAACTTTCTGAAGTAAAAGATATAGTTAAGAGTATAATGGAGAATACTTATCAATTGAGTGTACCATTGAAAGTAGAAATAGAAACTGGATCTAATTGGTATGAAGCAAAATAAAGTAGGTGAAATAATATGCCAGAAAAACCAGAAGTAATTACAGTAGTCAAATCATTAAAACAGAAGATATTAGAAGATACAATTCATTCTGTTGATGTATATTGGGATAATATTATCGCAAGCAATTTAGATGATTTTAAAAGAAATATTAAGAATCAAAAAATTCATGATATTACAACTAGAGGTAAGTGGTTAGTTTTTCATTTAGATAAGGATGTTTTACTAATTCATCTTAGAATGGAAGGAAAATTTACCTTTAGAAAAGCTGGTGATATTTTAAATAAACATGAACATGTAGTATTTCATTTAGATGATGATGTAGAATTACGTTTTCATGATGTTAGAAAATTTGGAAAAATGTATTTAATTGATAAAAATAATTATTTAAATGAAGTTCCTTTAAAAAATATGGGATTAGAATATAATGATAAGAATTTGACTAGTGATTATTTATATGAAAAGTTAAAGACCAAGACAATACCAATAAAAACGAGTTTACTTGATCAAAGTATTATTACGGGTATTGGAAATATTTATGATGATGAGATACTATTTATGAGTGGTATTAATCCTAAGAAAAACTCAAATAAAATAACAAAAAAAGAGTGTCAAAAGATTATAGATAATACATATATAGTTTTAGAAAAAGCAATTAAAGCAGGAGGGACTACAATAAAAAGTTTTACTTCGGAAGAGGGAGTACATGGTCTTTTTCAACATCAGTTATTAGTTCATGGTAAAAAAAATGATGTATGTCCAAACTGTAACAACCCTATAGAAATTATAAAAATAAATGGAAGGAGTACTTATTTTTGTTCAAAGTGTCAAAAATAAGGTTAAAATAGTTGTCTTTTTAAATACAATATTGTATAATTAACTAGACGTTAGGAGGAAGTGTAAATATGAAAAAAACAAAAATGTTATGTGGAATAGGTCCAGCTACACAAGACTGGGAAGTATTCAAAAAATTAGTAAATAATGGTATGAATGTTATTCGTGTTAATTTCTCTCATGCAACAGAAGAAGAAAAGAGAATTGATGAAGAACTAGCATTACGTGCTCGTAAAGAATTAGGAAAGAATATTGCAATCCTTTTCGATACAAAGGGACCAGATTTAAGAACTTGTGTATTTGAAAATGGAGAAGTAGAATTCGTTGAAGGAGAAAATGTTAGAATAGTTAAAGAAGATATCGTTGGTAACAAAGATAAAATTTGCTTTAATTATCCACAAGTTATTGATAACTTAGAAGTTGGTACAGTTATTCTATTAAATGATGGATTTGTACGTTTAGAAGTAATTTCTAAAGAAGATGATGGTGTAACATGTAAAATATTAGATTCTGCTACATTAATTAGTAGACGTGGAGTAAATATTCCAGGAGTTGAATTAAATATTCCATTCGTATCTGAAGATGATGAAGCTGATATTAAATATGCATGTGAACATAATGGAGATTACTTAGGTATTTCATTTGTTTCAACTGCAGATGATGTAAGAGCAGCTAGAGAATTACTAAAGAAATATGGTAAACCAGAAATGCAAATCTTATCTAAGATTGAAACAAAGAAAGCTATTGAAAATATTGATGCAATTATTGATGAAACAGATGGTATTATCGTTGCTAGAGGAGACTTAAGTGTTGAAGTTCCATTTGTTGAAGTACCAGTATTACAAAAAATGATTACTCAAAAGTGTCGCGAAAAAGGTAAAGTTTGTATCATTGCTACAGAAATGTTAAAGAGTATGTGTAAGAATTCTCGTCCAACAAAGGCAGAATTAACAGATGTTTCAACAGCAGTATTTGATGGAGCAGATGCTGTTTGGTTAAGTGATGAAACAACAATTGGTGCTCATCCAGATTTAGCTTCTCAATATTTAGGAGAAATTTGTGAAGTTTCTGAAGCACATTACAAAGAATACTTAAGAAAGTATAATATTAATAGTGATGCTCAACATAATGAAGTATATAAACTAATTGCTAAGAGTGTAGTAGAGGCTTCTAAGAGTTTAGATGTTAAACTTATAGTAGCAGCAACTATGAGTGGATTTACAGCTAGTACAATTAGTAATTTAAAACCTGATGCATATATTTTAGCATTAGTACCAAATGAAGAAATCGGAAGAAGATTATCTCTAAATTGGGGTGTATATCCAGTAGTAGTTCCTAATTTCACATCAACTGATGAATTAGTAAAAGTTGCTATGGAAGAAGCTAATAAATTCATGGATTTAGAAAAAGGAGATAAAGTAGTTATTACTGGTGGATATCCAAGTAATGGTACTAAGAAAACTAACTTTATTAAGATTGAAGAAGTACAATAGTACTTCTTTTTTTTGCAAAAAAAAATATTAGTTTAATTCAACTAATATTTCATGTATTTCTTCTTCTAATGAATTTAAGAATGTTTCTTCAATACGATCAACTCTACTTCTTTCAGATATTAGTATTGCATTTACTTTTTTACATGCTTCTTCAACTTCGTCATTTATAACGACATAATTATATTTATTAACTGTATTTATTTCTTGATAAGCAGATTGAAATCTTTTAAACATTGCTTCTTTTGTTTCTGTATTTCTTCCGTCAAGTCTTTTCTTTAATTCTCTCATACTTGGAGGTAATATAAAGATAAATATTGTATCATCAAGCTTTTCTTTTATTTTTAATGCTCCCTGGATTTCAATAACTAGAATTACATCAATACCAGCTTCAAGTTTTTCTTCTATAACATCTTTTGGAGTTCCATAATAATTACCAGCATATTCTGCAAACTCTAAGAAATTCCCTTTATCTATTTTTTCAATAAATTCTTCTTTAGTTAAGAAATAGTAATCTTTACCATCAACTTCTTTTGGACGAGGTGCTCTACTTGTACATGATACTGATAACCATGTATCTTTATTAGTTTTTAATACTTCTTTTACAACAGTGTCTTTTCCACAACCAGATGGTCCAGAAATTACTACTAGTTGTCCACGTGTTTTTAATTTATTCATTTTCCATCTTCTCCTTATATTTTGGGTGATATATATATTCCTTTTGAATTAGATCTTTTTTTTCTTTTTCATTTAAAATAGATGCATATACACAAGTTGCCTGAAATTCCATTTTAATCATCTCTGATTTATTTTTAGAAAAGTTAGATATAATTGGAATATCAACTTCTTTTTTTATCTTACTTATATATGTCTTTCCTTTTTCGTTAAAACCAAGTATACGAATGTATTGAAGACTAGTACATTTTTCCTTTATCTCTTTTGTAAATCCACATAAAATATGATTTAACATTCTATTTATTCTATTATGTGTATATCTTTTAGATTTTAATTTTTCAATTAGTTCATCATATGTTGTTGCATTAATAATTTCTTCTTTTAGTTTATAACCTAAACCTTCATCAACAGTTTGATATATATCTAAGTTATCTTCTAACATTATTTTATATTTTAAAAATTTGAAATAGTCTTCATTAAAATGTAATTGATTAAGATAATTATTAACAAAATCAGGTATATAGTCTTTTACATCTTTTTTTTCAGATAATGCTTTTCTAATTGCTGTTGAACTACTTAGATTTTCTAATTGTTCACTTTTATAATTATTTTTTCTTTCAATACAAATTGGTTTTATATTAAAGTTATTTTCTTTTATTATTTTTACATAACTAATTCCTAATAAGTCATTTGGTAATGTTAATACTTCACCATCTAAATCTTTTAGTGCTAATGATAATGCAGTAGGGTAGTTATTACCCAATTTCATATATATTTTAGCAAGTTTATCAAAATCAGGATTATTTAATTGTATATCAGCAATACGATCAAATATTTTGATATCATTAGTTTCACTACCAAATACAAATTTATCAACTTTTAAGTTTTCTAATATTTCAAGTGCACCTTTACTAAAATAGTCAGCACTTTCTGTAGAAAATACATAAGGTAATTCTATTACTAAGTCAATACCTGCTTTTAAACATATTTCTGTTTTATCCCATTTATTTATAACTGAAGGTTCTCCTCTTTGAGTAAATGAAGAAGATATAACAGCAATTATTTCTTCATTTGGGAACATTTCTTTAATCTTTTTTAAATGATACATATGACCATTATGAAAAGGATTATATTCAGCAATAATACCAACTGCCATTTATACCACCTCTTTGGTTAAGCATAATTTTAACACATTATTAAAATAAAATAAAGACTTAAATGCTTTTATTATTTGTTAAAATATAGTATAATGTATGCGGGTGAGTTATATGGAAATAGATTTAAATTTTAATAATGAATATTTATTAGATGAAATTGTTAATATTCCAACTAGTTATTTTGAAAATAGTAAGGTAAAAAAACTAGATAATGTTAAAGTTGTAGGTAAAATCTATTATGATGTTGAAGATAATTTGGCAGCTGATGTAGAAATATCCGGGGAAATGATGATAGAAGATGATATCTCATTAGAGGAAATTCCATACTCATTTGATATAAAATATGATGATATTTTAGAAGAAAACTTGAAAAATGACCAAAATAGACTTGATTTATTTGAGTTTTTGTGGGAAAATATTGTCTTAGAGGTTCCCTTAAAATTTACTAAGGTTACGAATCTCAGTGAATTTCATGGGGATGGATGGAAATTAATTAGTGAAGAAGATAGTCAGCTAGAGAATAATCCATTTAGTGAATTATTAAAAAACTTTGATAAAAAGGAGTGATAAAGATGATGAAATTAGATATTCAATTATTTGCAGTTCCATTTCGTAAAGTTTCTAAAACTAGAAAAAGAACTAGACAAGCACATAAGGCAATGACAGCTCCAGGTATGATAAAATGTCCTACTTGTGGTGAAATGATTAAGCCACACAGAGTTTGTAAACATTGTGGAAGCTACAAAAAAGAAACAGTAGTTGAAGTTAAGGAAGCAGAATAGTCTGCTTTTTTTTTGTTAATTTTTCAAAAATAGGGTTAGAAAATAATTATTAACCTCTAATAATATAGGTAGGAGGTAATATGAAGATTGTTTTACAGGATGGTATGAAAGATTGTGGAATATGTTCACTTCTATCTATTATTAAGTACTATAATGGTAATGCTTCAAAAGAATATTTAAGAGAGATTACTAATACGACTAAGGATGGTGTAACGGCATATAGCTTAATTCATGCAGGAAAAAAACTAGGATTTAATACTTTTGCATTAAATGGAGAATTAGAAGAAATTAATTTATCTAACCTACCATGTATTGCTCATGTAATTATAAGTAAATCATATCAACATTTTGTAGTAATATATGAGATTAATTTTAAAACTAATAAAGTTATTATTATGGATCCTGCTAAAGGAAAAAGAATTCTTTCTATTTCTGAATTTAAACTTATGAGTAGTAATAATTATTTATTCTTTATTCCAAATAAAAAATTACCGGTATTAGTAGATAATAAAATAATAAAGACAACTATCGAAGAATTTTCAAAGAATGATAAGAAAAGTATATTATTAATTATAGTTTTAACTCTTCTTTATTTTATATTTAATATATTATCAGCTTTTCATTTTAAGTATTTACTAGATTTTGCGATAGCATATAGAATAAGTTATAATGTATGGCTTATCAGTTTTATTGTTTTATCCATCTATATAATAAAGGAAATAGCACTCTATTTAAGAAGTATTTTGTTAACTAAATATAGTAGTTTATTAGATTATCTTATTACAACTAAGATATATAAACAATTAATATTACTTCCGTATCTTTATTATAAAAATAGGACAACAGGAGAAATAATTTCTAGGATGAAAGATTTAACTGTGATTAAGAATCATATTATTAGACTTTTTACTGTTATTACTATTGATATAGTCTCTTGTTTAATTTTTATAATACTTCTATTCAATATAAATATTATTCTAACATTACTTTCATGTGTATTATTTATTTTTTTAATAGTAATTAATTTAACTCTTAAAAAGAAATATAATAATAAACTTAGAAAGTATTATAGGAAGGAGGAAAAGTTAAATTCATATTTAATTGAGTCTTTATCAAGTGTTGATGTAATAAAGGGAATGCATACAGAAAAAATAACTATAGATAAGTTAAAAATTAAATATCAAAATTTTTTAGAATCTTTATATAGTTTATCTATACATCAAGAAACTCATTCTTTTATTACTAGAGGCATTAATAATGTATTTCAAATAATAATTCTTGGATTTGGAAGTTTTTATGTTATTAGAGAAAGAATTAGTTTAAGTGAATTAATTATTTATCAAAGTATCTTAAATTTTCTTAATAATTCAATTAATAATGTAGTGGGGCTACTCTATGATCATACAAATTTTAAATTAGCTAAAGAAAGAATTGAGGATTTATTTAATATTAGAAAAGAAAATTTTGTAGGTAGCAATTATTACAGCAGTATTAATTTAACTGGTAGAATTGTTTATGATAATTTAAATTATTCTTATAATAATAATTTAATTCTTAATAATGTAAATATTGTAATTAATCCAAAAGAAAAGATATTTTTATGTGGCCCAAGTGGTTCAGGTAAAAGTACTTTTGTTAAATTATTAATGAGATATTTGGATGTTAACTATGGACAATTAAAAATAAATAATATTGATATTAATCATTATCATCTAGATGTATTAAGAAATAGAATTACTTATGTTTCTCAACAAGAATTTCTTTTTACAGATACATTATATAATAATGTTACTCTTCATAAAGATTATAAAGAAGAAAAAGTAAAAGAAGTACTTAAGCTTATGTTAGTAGATGAATTTATAAAAGATGATATTTCTTATAATAAATTAGTAGAAGAAAATGGATTTAACTTTAGTGGTGGTGAGCGTCAAAGAATAATTCTTTCACGAACAATTCTGAAAGATAGTGATATTTATATATTTGATGAAGCATTGAGTCAAATAGATATTGAAAGAGAAAGAAAGATACTAAAAAATATTTTTAAATATTTAAAAGATAAGGTGGTTATTGTAATATCTCATAGATATGATAATAAAGATTTATTTGATAGAATTATTGAAATTAGAGATGGAAAGCTAAATGAAAAAGAACTATGAATATAATGGTTTATTAGTATTTGTTATTTTGCTATATATTTTAGTTGTTATTTTTGTGATACTTACATATTTTACTAAAACTTATCGTAGTTATAATCTTATTAGTGTAATTGTAGTTACTGATAATTATGTTAAAACTTATGTTGATAATAAAACCTTCAAGAAATTAAAATCAACTTCAAGATTTTATATAGATGATAAAATATATGATTATGAAATAATTGAGATAGAGAAAAATGTTATGAAAAGAAAAAATATAAATTATCATGAGGTTTTATTAAAAACTAAGTTTCCTAATAAATATAAAGATAATGATAGTATAGATGTTAGTATATATGGTAATAAAAAGAAGGTATACAGTATGTTTAAAAAATGTTGGGAGAGTGATTAAATGCAAAAAATAGAAGAAGAAAAGTTAAAAGAAATTGAAGGAGGTTTTTCAGCAGTTGTTGGTATTGCTATAGTGTCTGCTATTATGTTTATTTCAGGAATAATAGAGGGAATTGTATCTCCTAGGGGGTGTCATAATGAATAATATAGAAAAAGAAAAACTTAATAATATAGTAGGAGGAAGTAGTGATATATCTGCTCCAATGATTAATGCAGTACTAAGTGTTGTAAAATTGCTTGTTGATGCTGGTAGGGATTTAGGAAGTGCTTTTAGAAGGATAGCAGAGGGTAATTTGTGTCCACTTGAGTAGGTTTTGCATATAATATCAATAAATTATGTAAAAAACTTGTCAAAAATTCTTGAAAAATAATGGAATCTTTGTTATACTCATTAGTAATGAGAGCGAAGGGAGGGAAAAATATGGCAACTCAAGTAACTGTAAAAAATGGTAACCTAGATATGGCTTTAAGAAAATTTAAGCAAAAAGTAGCTAGAGATGGAGTCCCTTCAGAGTGTAAAAAAAGAGAATGTTATGATAAACCAGGAGTAAGAAGAAGAAACGCTAAAAAAGAAGGAATTAAGAATTCTAGAAAAAGAAATCGTGCAAATAGAGACAACTAGTCTCTATTTTTTATTGAAAAATTCTTCATTTTGTGGTATAATATGTGCTATTAACAAAGGGGCGACAAAAATATGACAAGAGAGTATATTAGACCTAGAGAAATGACAAAAACCAGGAAAAAGTATATAGGTGATATGAATTTTAAGATTTCAAAGTCTAAGAGGATAAATAGTATTAAAGAATTGATAGCTAAAAAACAGTATTCTAAAGCTTTAACTGAAATAGAAGATTACTTAGAAAAATATCCAAATGATTCATATGGATTATTTCAGCGTGGATGTTTATATGACGAGATTGGAGAAAAACAACTTGCAAAAGAAGACTTTCAATACATTATTGATAATAAATTAGAAAGTATTCATAGTTCAATGTTTAAACTTGCTATGATGGAATATGAAGAGGGAAATTATAAAAAAGCAGTAAAACTTCTTATTGAGAATATTGAAACAAGTAATTATCCAGAAATATACTCGATTATTAGGCTTACAGATATTTATTTACAACGTGGAGAAAAACAAAAAGCACTTGATACACTATGTAAATATGGTGATATGAATAATGATGAAATTATTATTCAATATGTAATTGTGCTTAATTCACTTCAACAAAGAGACTCAGCTTATGAAATTTTAGTTTCCCATAATTATAGCAAAGAAAACTATGCAAAATATTATTGGTCTAAAGCATCAATTGAAGCAAATATAGATATGCCAGAACAAACCCTTAAAACGTTAGAAGAAGGAGAACCATATTTTACTAATAAAGATAGAACTGATTATATAAAGGCAGTTGCTCTTTATAGATTAAATAGATATGAAGAGGCTATTGATACGCTTAATTTAATAGTTACAAGAACTAGTTCAGAATTTGCTGAAAAAGCATATTATATGTTGGGTGAAATATATAATTCTCAGCAAAAATATGAAGAAGCAATTAAAAGTCACTTAATGACAATAGAATATCAAAGTACTCCTGTTTATAGAGGCTATTACAATGCTGCTAAAACTTATACATTAATGGGTGATTATGACAAGGGAAAAGAGTATTATTTTAAGTGTATTGGTAATAGTATTAATAAGCAAATAGTCGCATCTTCATACTTAGGAATCTGTTTTTTAGAATATAGAAAAGGAAATATTGAGTCACTAAGAAATTATATATCTAAAATTAATGCTGATATTTTAGAAGTATCTGATGTAAGTGGATATAGTTTTTTGAAATCATATCTAGATCGTATTGATGGTATTATTCATAAATGTCCTACTTATACTTATCAACAAACATATGACTATAACTTAGAAAGATTAGTTAATCATATTGATAAAGATCATGGGTATTTTGGTAAAGCAGCACGATTTAATGATGAGATAGATCTTAATGAATTAGTTTTATCTATTCCTGAACTATTAGATAGGAGTACTTTAGTTAGAAATTATGATTTTGATTACTATTTGTTAAGATATGATGATATTGGATTTATTGGAGAAAGAAAAGTTGATTATCTAGAAATGGTTGTTATTCCTAATACCAAAAATGTTCTTACGATGTATCCTACTAATTCAGTAATCCAAGAAAAAAATGATAAAGAATATGAACAAATAGATAAAAAAATAGGAAGACAAAAACAAAAATCTATGATAGAAAAATTTAATCAGAGGTATGGAAAGAAAAGTGAAAATTAATTCACTTTTTTTCTTTGTCAATTATATGTAAAGTATTGATTTATATAAGTTTTTTTTAATTTTTTGATTTACAAATTTAATAATAAATAGTATCATAAAATTAACAGTGGTTGATTGTGGTAGAAAGTGGGGGATTTTATGTTTATGGGAGAATATCATCATAGTATTGATGATAAGAACAGATTAATAATTCCTGCTAAA
The DNA here is from genome assembly GCA_902784095.1 of uncultured Erysipelotrichaceae bacterium. Taxonomy (GTDB): domain Bacteria; phylum Bacillota_I; class Bacilli_A; order RF39; family UBA660; genus UMGS995. The sequence continues at coordinate 26,170 of CACZTK010000014.1, forward strand.
TTTAGAGAAGAACTAGGTAATAGTTTTATAATTACTCGTGGTATTGAAAACTGTTTATTTGTTTATTCTCTAAGTGATTGGGAAAAAATTGTTAAAAAACTTGAATCCTTACCTTTTACTAAAAAGGATGCTAGAAACTTTACTCGTTTCTTCATGTCAGGCGCTGTTGATGCAGAAATTGATAAGCAAGGCCGTAGTGGCCTTTCACAAGCACTTGTAGATTATGCAAAAATTGAAAAAGAATGTGTAATAATTGGTGCTGGCAATCGTCTTGAAATTTGGTCAAAACAAGAATGGGATAACTTCTTCAATTCTGCAAAAGATAATATGTCCGATATAGCTGAAAATTTATTCGAGGGAACTTTAGATTTATAATGCATATCAGTGTTTTACTTGAAGAAGCTGTAGATGCTTTAAATCTTAAAGAAAATAGTGTTGTAGTTGATGCAACTTTAGGTTATGCGGGACATAGTAGTAAAATTTTAAAAAGAATAAAAAAAGGGGCATTATTCGCCTTTGACCAAGATAGTGAAGCAATTAAGTATAGTACTGATAGATTAAACTCTATTGGTACTAACTTCACTATCATTAAGAGTAATTTTGTTTATCTAAAAGAAAAACTAAATGATTTAGGAATTGAAAAAGTCGATGCTGTTTTATTCGATTTAGGAGTTTCTTCGCCTCAACTTGACGAAGCAGAACGAGGTTTCAGTTATCACAATGATGCTAGACTTGATATGAGAATGGATACTTCACAAAAGTTATCTGCTTATGAAGTTGTTAATGATTATTCAAAAGAGGAACTTGCTAGAATATTTAATGAATATGGTGAAAGTAAGTTTGCAAGAAATATTGCAAAAAAAATAGTAGAGTATCGTGAAAATAAGAATATTGAAACTACTTTAGAATTAACAGAAATAATTAAAACAGCAGTACCAATGAAATTTAGAATAGATAAACATCCTGCTAAACAAATATTTCAAGCAATTAGAATTGAAGTTAATAAAGAATTAGATGTTATTGAACCTGCACTTAACTCTGCTCTTGAGATGTTAAATGTTGGAGGAAGAGTAGCAGTAATTACATTTCATTCTTTAGAAGATAGAATAGTTAAACATTTATTTAAAGAAAAATGTGAAGTTGATTCAAAACTAAGAGGACTTCCAAATATACCTGATGAATATTTACCTGATTTTAAATTGGTTAATAATAAAGCAATTCTTCCAAGCAAAGAAGAATTAGAAAATAATAATCGTGCACATAGTGCAAAATTGAGGGTTATAGAGAGAATAAAATAAAGGAGATAGATATTATGAAAAAGAATAAAAAGAAAGCAAAAATTAGTAAAAGTGAAAAATTTATTTATACTATTGCTATATTTTTGTTATTGGCATCTCCAATATCTATAGTTTTTTCTAAGGCTACTTTGGCAAAAGTTAATTTTGAAGTAGAACAAGCTAAGAAAGAAATATCTAAGCAAGAAAAGACAAATGAAAGTCTTTCTATGACAATTGATCAACTAGCATCTCTTACAAAAATTCAAGAGGTTGCAGGAGAACAAGGATTGAGTTATAATAATAATAACATTAGGACAATTAAAGAAACTAATTAAGGACGTGATATTATGGGAAAGAAAAAGAAGACACGCAACAAAGTTAAATACAGTAAGTTAGTCGTTTTTCTTTCTCTTTTTTTGTTTGGTATTATGATTGCAAGAGTAATATATCTAGCAACTGCTGAAGAAATAGAAGGAGTTAATATTCAAAAATTAGCTAGCAAAAGAACAACTAGAACAGAAACATTAAAAGCAAAAAGAGGTACAATTTACTCTAAAGATAATGAGGCTCTTGCTTTAAATGTAGCATCATATAAACTAATTGCTTATCTTGATCCAAAAAGAACAGAAAGAAAAGATAACCCACAACATGTAGTTGATAAAGAAAAAACTGCAGAAGCTCTTGCACCAATACTTGGAATGGAAAAAGATGAAATTTTAAAATATTTAAGTAAAGAAAACGTATATCAAACTGAATTTGGTTCAAAAGGAAAAAATTTGACAGAATTAGATAAAAAGAAAATAGAAGATTTAGAACTACCGGGGTTAGACTTTATAGAAAGTTATAAAAGATATTATCCTAAAGGACAATTCTTATCTTATACTATAGGTTATGCTAAGAATAATGAAGATGAAGATACTATAGAAGGTGAGATGGGAATTGAAAAATATTATGATAAATTATTAAAAGGAAAAGATGGATATGTAACATATCAAAAAGATTTAAAAGGTTATAAGATTGCTGATACTAAAGAAATGAGAGAAGAGGCAATTGAGGGAAAAGACATCTATTTAACAGTTGATAGTAATATTCAATTTTTTATAGAACAAGCTTTAAATAATGCAAAAAAGGATTATGGATTTGAATGGTTTACCATGGTAGTTGCAGATGCTAAAACAGGGGCAATTTTAGGGCTTTCTCAATCACCATCATTTGATCCTAATTTAAGAAATATGGAAAACTATTTAGACTTGACTGTAGCTTCTGCTTATGAACCAGGTTCAACTATGAAGACTTTTACTTATATGGCAGCCATGGAAAATGGTGTATATAATGGAGAGGAAACTTATAAATCTGGTACTTATGAAACATCAGATGGAACAGTTATTGGTGACTGGAATCGTAATGGTTGGGGAGTTATTTCATATGATAGGGGTTATGCTTTATCTAGTAACGTTGGAGTTATCAATATTATAAGTAGACATATGAATTCAGCTATGTTAAGACAATATTTTAGAAAACTAGGATTTGGAACAAAAACAAGAATAGCTTTACCAAATGAAGTTGCTGGTAGTCTAAACTTTAAATATGAAACAGAGATTTATAATGCTGGATTTGGACAAGGTATAACAACAACACCTCTTCAAAATATTCAAGCATTATCACCACTTACTAATGATGGAATGTTATTAAAACCATATATTGTAGATAAGATAGTAAATCCATCTACTAATGAAGTAGTTATGACTGGTAAAAAAGATGAAATAGAGAGAGTAGCGTCATCTGCCACTGTTCAAAAAATGATTTCTTTAATGGATGATACAGTAAATGGAATTGGTAATACTGGTAGTGGTTATAGAATAGATAGTCATGAACTTATTGGAAAGACAGGAACCGCTCAGATAGCATCAGAAAAAGGTGGAGGATATTTAAGTGGTAAAAGTGATATCATTTCTTCATTTTCAGGAATATATCCAAAAAGTGATCCTCAAATAATTATATATGCATCAGTAAAAAGACCTAAAGAAGGTAGTCAAAAACCAATATCTAATGCTGTTAAAGAAGTTGTTTTAAATACAGGTAAGTATTTAGGCACAGAAAAAGAAAACTCTAAAGCTGATTTAGAAGAATATGAACTTCCTAATTTTATTAATAAAAGTGTTGATAAAGTAAAAACAAATCTTAATAGTAAAGGTATGAAATATGTAATACTTGGGAATGGTAATAAAGTAATTAAACAATTTCCAAAAAATAAGACAAAAGTTACCAATAAGGATACTATTTATATAGTTACAAATGATTCTAACTATAAAATACCTAATGTAGTTGGACTTTCTAGTAAAGAAGCTGAAAGTGTGTTAAAATTATTAAATGTAAAAGTAAAATTAGATGGTAGTGGTTATGTTATCAATCAAAGTATTGCTCCTGATACTGTTATAACTGATGGTATGGAAATAACTTTGGCTCTTAATAAAAAATTTGAAAGTTAGGTGAATAATATGGAAAATAAAAAAGTTATAGGAGTTATTATAGGCGCTTTAAGTGTAGTTGTAATTGTACTTGTTGTTATGATGCTTAAAGGAAATAATAAAAGTGTTAATATAGAACTAAATACTAATTATAAATCATTAATAGGAATTAAGACTAAGTCAGATATCATTTTAGTTATAGATGATAAAGACAATGTAAGTAATATTTTATATTTGAATGATCAAAGTGCTAAGACATTTGCAAATCAAAAAATAGAAGGGAAAAATTTGGAAAAAGCAATTGAATTAGTAGTAGATAAATTAAAGAATAATGATGAATTTAATGATGCTAGCAAATTAGTAATAACTAGATATGACGATAATGATATATATATAAAAGTATTATCAGAATTAAATAAAGAGTTTGTAATTTATGGAGTAGACAATAAAATAGTAGAAGAATCTAGTACATTAGATTCAAAAATAATGGAATTAAAAATAAGTGATTCATCATTTGGAATAGATAAGTTATATGAATATTCTAAAAAAATATTAAAAAACTATGAAAAATAAAAATTAAATGGTACTTACTATTAATAGTAAGTATTTTTTATTAGAGAAATTTTAAAAATTCAGTGAAAAATAGGATTAAAATTTAAAAATTGTTTATTTGCATATATTCAATCAATATGTTAGTATCTTTCCACAGTTATTAATTTTTTCGACATATTATGACTATAATTATAATAACTGAGAATACTATTATTAGGAGAGATAATTATGTTAAATACAATTTTTATAATATTAGGAATATTTATAATTTCATTTGTTTTACTATTTGTTTTTTGTGCTTTAAGAATTGCTAGTATTTGTGATAATAATGAATTTATATATACAAAATCACTTAAAAAATGATAGAATATTATTAGAAGGTGATAAGATGTATAACTACATAATAGGAAAAGTAACAGAAATAGATTTTAATAGTATTACATTAGAAAATAATGGGATTGGTTATTTAGTATATGTAGCTAATCCGTATTCATTCGTTGAAGGTAATGATTATAAAGTATTTTTATATCAACAAATAAAGGAAGAAGATAACAGTTTATTTGGATTTCAAACAAAAGAAGAAAAAGATATATTTTTAAAACTAATAAGTGTAAAAGGACTAGGGTGTAAAATGGCTCTTCCAATACTTGCAGCTTCAACTCCTTCTGGAATAATTGATGCTATTGAAAGAGAAAATATTTTATATATAAAGAAATTTCCTAAGATTGGAGATAAATTAGCTAGACAAATCATTTTAGATTTAAAGGGCAAGCTTAATATGGAAATGAGTGATACTAATACCTCTAAGAATAATAATGATGAACTTATTGAAGTATTAAAAGGACTTGGTTATAAAGATAAAGAAATTAAAAGTGTAGTAGGTCAAGTTGATTCAAAATTAGAAATAGAAGTTCAAGTAAAAGAAGCTTTAAAACTTTTACTTAAATAATATTAGTTGGGGGTAAATGGTATGAAAGATTGTCATGTCCATACAAATATAAGTCATGATGGGATATCATCAATTAGTGATTATTTAAAAATTTCTAATAATAAAGGGATTGATGAAATTACTTTTACTGAACATTATGATATTTATGATGGAATAAACACTGATTTAAAAACATTAGATATTGATTATTATTTGAAAGAATACATGAAATATAAAAAGAGTTCTCCTATAAAAATAAACTTTGGTTTAGAAATAGGATTACAACCAGATAAGTTTTACAAGACTAATGATATGGTAATAAGATATCCATTTGACTATATTATTGGTTCTTCTCACATAACCTGTAAAAAAGATATCTCAAGCGATAAAAGTTTCTTTGATGGGTATACAAGACATGATGCTTATATGAGATACTTTGAAGAAGTATTAGAAAATATTAAAACTTATGATATTGAGTTTGATGTATATGGGCATCTAGATTATATAGTTAGATATGGTGAATATAAAGAAAAAGAAATTGATTATGATGAATTTAAAATAGTATTAGATGAAATCTTATTAAATTTAATTAAAAAGAATAAGGGGCTAGAAGTTAATACTTCTGGATATAGATATGGTTTAGGTAGTCCTCATCCTAATACTTATATTATTAAAAGATATAAAGAATTAGGTGGTAAAATTATTACAATAGGTTCAGATGCTCATAAAACAAATGACTTAGGTTCCAATTTTAATGAGGCAATTGATATTTTAGAAAAGGTTGGTTATGATGAAGTTGCATTCTATCATAAAAGAAAACCAGAATTTATAAAGATAAAAGAATTTAGAAGACAATGGAAGTGATACAATGGAAGAAAATATTATAAGAAATGTAGAGTTAGATGATGACGGAATACTTGATAACACAATAAGACCTAGTATGCTTGAAGAGTATATTGGACAAGAAGATGTAAAAGAAAACATTAAAGTGTTTATAGAAGCTGCAAAGATTAGAAAAGAGAGTCTAGATCATGTATTATTATATGGTCCTCCAGGACTTGGAAAAACAACATTAGCATATATTATTGCCAATGAAATGGGTACTAATATTAAAACAGCATCTGGGCCATCTATTGAAAAGTCAGGAGATTTAGCAGCTATACTTTCAACACTGGAAGCAGGAGATGTTTTATTTATTGATGAAATTCATCGTATACCTAGATATATCGAAGAAATATTATATCCCGCCATGGAAGATTTTTATCTTGATATCGTTATTGGTGGCACAGAAGGCACTAGTAGAA
>CACZTK010000015.1 GCA_902784095.1 uncultured Erysipelotrichaceae bacterium
AACTAATTCATCAAGCATATTCCATAGACCTATGTATTCAATTTTAGGTGGTGTATCACTTGTTGATATAATACATTTTTTATTCATGCTTATTCTCCTTTGCTTTTAAGATAATCTAAAATCTCTGTTATTTTATTTGCTAAATCAACTTGATTTTCATATAATATTTCTTCATGCCTATCAAAATTACAACTATGTTTTAATGTTTTTATTTTTTCAGGTATTTTCTTTTCTTCTTCACTTTGTGCTAATTTATCATATTCACTTTTTGTAAACCAACTACCACATACTTCTATATTTCTTGGTTCTTCTTCTACTAACCCCATTTCAACTATTTTTTTATTTTCTTTTAATAATAAACTATAAATCCAGTATAGTTCATCAAGTTTTGCTTTTGCTTCTTTATCTAAATGTGGTAAACTTAATAAGTACTCAATCTTTTTTTTCACTAACTGTTTTACCATAGCTTCCTCCTAATAATTTTATTATATAAGCCCCCATTTTTGCTTTAGGCACAATCATAAATTCTACGCCATATTTTGATTTCATAGTAATCATTATTTTTAACAATACCTCACCACGAACTTTTGTATGCATTGAAGCCCAATTTTTAATATCTTCAACTGATTTAATTTTATCATCTTGAATTAAGAATATAAATCTTTTGCAACCAAGTTCTTTAGCTCTATTTATTTCTCTAACTACTCTTTGGTGTTCTTGAGTATTGCAAAGATTATGTGCTACTTCTAGCAAACCATCTTTCTTATCGATTATAGTAGAATAGTCTTTATATTTCATATAATCTCCAGCATCAAGTTTTGATATTATATAATCTTGCCTCGCTTCATCAAAATATTCTAATATTTTTTTATTTTTTCGTTCCCTTGTATCACAAATAATAATATCGTACATTTCTACCTCACTAACAAACCCCTTTGTTATTCAATTATTCATCGCCACTTAATATTTTTTTTAGTTCATTTACTTTATTAAATCTATGTTTGTCTAAACAATTAATTGCTTCTCTTATTTGTGATTTCAATTTATTATTTTCTACATATAACCTATCATTTTCTTTTGAAAAAGCGAACAATAGTTCATACAATTCTTCTTTATTATCTTCGCTTTTCATCTTTAATCCTCCTTATATTTTTATTTTCATACATAAAATATAATAACTCCCATCTTTATACTTAATCAAATCCTCTTTATATTTTCTAATATCATAATACTCTTGAACTGTCATCTTAATACACTCCGGAATTTCATTGTTAATTCTATTATAACTAACCATTTTATTAAAAATTTCAGTTAATAAATCATTTACATCTTTATAATCATATCTGTCAACATAAATATTGTTATTCATAAAAATCCTCTTTCTTTAATTGCTCCAAACTTTTCTTTAATGATTTTAAAAAATCTTTGTCATCAATATTATAAGTCATCATATAAATCTTTGATAAATAAGTAATAAACACCCCAACTTCTGAACATTCTTCTTTCATAATTTTATTAACTAGTCTATTCGCCTTTTTGTATGTCACCTTTTTCACCTTCTTCAATATATTTTTTAACTATTTCAACTGCCTTTTTATGCCCTTTTCTTGCTTCATCTTCTGTTGAATATCTTTCCTGATAATATTCAAAACAATTTTCTTTTCTTTCTTCAAAACTCTTTCTAAAATTTTCTGTTAAAAATATCATAGTTTCATAATATAAAGGTTTTGGTCCAAAAATATTATGGTCTAAGCCCAAATCAACTGTTGAAATTATATATTTGCCAACTTCTGTCTTTAAATCAAATCTAGTATCCCAATTAAAATCTTCCCTAAAACCACATCTTTTCAATCTTTCTTTTAAATCAATATTAAATTCCTCCATCTGCATTATCTCTCCAACGATATACTTTGCCAGTATGATATAAATTATTTTTATTTTTCATATTATTTTCATAATATTCTTCTTTGCTTTTTAAAACTCTTGGCTGTAAATCTCCAAAATAACATTCTACTTCTTTGCCGTTTACTGTAATCATATTATCACAGCCAACGAATCCACTAATCATTCTTGTATCACCATATTTAGTAGGCTTTCCACAATTATTACATCTAACTATTAAGTCACATTCATCTTCTGTTTCTCTATACTTGTTAGCATCTAATACTTCCATCTGGTTTCCTTCATCAAATATATTGGGATTAATCATCATTGTCATCGTTTCTTTCTTCATACTTGACACAAATTTGTATTTCACCTTTTAAGATTTTATCTTTGTAAAAATTAGTTTCTTCGTGATAATCAACTTTTGTTATTTTAATATTTCCATTTTTTGATATTTGTTCAAATAATGCAATTGCATCTCTAATATCCATTATTTCACTTCCTTTTCTAATTTTGGCATTTGCCTTTGTAACTCCTCTTTTTCTTTCTTAGTCAATTTCTTCGGTTTTTCGTTCATCTTCGGCTTCTTCAATCTCACCATTATTTCTAAAACCTCCAATTATATTTCCGATAGATAGAAATTGCTTTACTCTTTTATCATGTAAAGGCATTTCATAAGTAACATCGGATATTTTACCATCAATTTTTCCAATGTTAGTAGGCTCTCCTACTTTTCTTTTTAATCTTTCTGCGACTTGTTTTCTTGAAGTATAAACTGTAATTGTTTTATTATAATAATCTATATTTATTACAGTTTCTTGTTCATCTCTTGGAACCATTGCCCACATATTTCTTTCCTCCTTAATTTTATTATAACACATTAAAATACAATTTAAAACAACTTCTTGCAATTATTTTTTGTTTTTTACAATTATTTTTTGTTTTAATATTAAAAATAAAAACATACCCTCAAAACACCCATTATTTTTGGTCTGTTGAAATGAAAATATTTTGACTATAATTTATACTAACTTTAATTTTTTATTTTAACACTTTAATTCTATTAAGAGCCTTGAATAAATAAATTGATTTTATCTTTAAACTCTTGAACAGAAATTTTATTTATATACAATTCATTAGCCAAATTATAAATTTTATTTTTTATTTCTTCTTCTTTTTTGTTTTCTTCATAAATCTCAATTAATCTGTCTTGATATTTATTAAACAAACTAGGTGCTGGTTCTGTTTCTGCTATTTGTTTGATATATTCTATAAGCTGGTATTTATTGCTAGCTACTGAGCACATTAATACAAAATCAAAAGTTTCAAATTTATCATAGAAAGCTATTAAGAACTTCCATAACCTTCTATGCTTCAAGAAATGTTTTTCTTCTAATCTCAATTCTTTTAATAACTCTGGTCTTTGTATTATACAAGACATAATTGCTATTTCTAAATCATTATACTTTTCCATTAATTCCTGCCTTCTTCTACAATAAATACTTCTCTATCAATCAATTCACATTTTATTACTTCTGAGTCGGTTTCTTCTTCAACATAAGATATTGCACTTTCTAAATTTGAAGAAACAATATAATATTCACTTAGGTTTCTGTTTGTAATTAAATATAATTTCATTTTATTCACCTCCTATTCTGATTAAAAATATATAGATGTAAGAATGTAATATTGATGTAAGATTAAAAAATTATTATAAACTATTATATTTATTATTATTATTATTATTAAACTTACATTCTTACAAACTTACATAGATATACACTATATATACGCCAATGTATACACACATATATTGCACACACTGTACTATATATATAGTGTGTGTGTTACCAAAAATGTGTAAGAAAGTAAGATTCCTTATAAAATAAGGGTTTGTGAGCTTTTTTATGTAAAAAAATATTACAAATTAATGTTGATTTTATGTAATATTGATTTTTTTTGGCCCCATTTTACTCAAAAGTACTTTACTATAGTAAACCTAAAAGTGTAAATCTAGAATCACGTAATTACCTTTTTGACAATTTACAGTTGTCTGGTGAATATATCTATTCACCGAATTTTTTATCAAAAAGTTCATTTCTGCCCATTCTTTCTTTACTGTATTAAACTCAAATCCACCTTTTTGAAGTTCTCTAACTAATATTTGCATATTCATAACACATACAGAATAGTCAGGGTTGATTTCTCTAAATTTGCCCCAGCATTCATTAAAGTTGTTTTCTTCAAACTTCCTTGCATTAGCATTTATAATATCTTTAATATATTCTTTTGCTAATATAGATGTCTTTATTTCATCTTTATCATTAACATATTCTACAATATCTTCTACTTGCAAAGGCTTATCATCATTAAATAAACATTTACCAGCTAACTCATCTGCTAATAATATACTAGCAAGAGAACTAGCTTGCTTATCAGTTGCTTTTGTTTCTGCCAATATTTTGTTATAGATTTCTTTAAATCTATCAGATATTTTTTCAAATCCAATATTTTGAATATATCTAATATATTCTTTGCCAGCAAAACCATAATTATTTTTAATAATTCTAGCTACTTCAAAACCATTTTTAATTATCACTTCATTTATTTCTAAGTCTATTACTCTATTATATACTTGTTCGCCTGCATTTTCTTTTACTAAGCCATCATTACTAGTAAATAAGAAATTATTATACCAAGTCCTTACTTCTTTTGCTTGGCTTGCTTTACTAAGCCTGCCTTTATCGGTTCCATTACACAAATCCATAACTAAACTTTCTAAATCTAAGAACTTTGATTTCTTAACAATTTGTAATTCATCAAAATAACAAGTAAAGTTTCTCATAAATGAAGCAACGGTCATATAATAGTTTTGTGTATTATTACTTGATAATCTTAAAGCTCCTACATCTGGATTTCCAAATATACTCATTGCTACCATACAAGATAAAGTTTTTCCGTTGCCACTTAAAGAACTCCAAAAGTTTACTATATATGGTTGTAGTCCTAATTTTTCAAGTAAAGGACTTGCAAAAACCACTGCCATTAATATTCTCATTGTTTTTTTCTTTCTTAGTTCAATAGCAACTTCTTTCCACTTATCATAATTTCCCTTTGTACTAATTGCTTCATAAATACTTTTAAACTCATCTACACCATCAAATATGCCATGACTATCATAAGGTATAAAATAATTATCTTTCCAGCCTATATGTGATACGCTTTCAAGTGTGTTTAATTTATTCAAAGTCATCATATCTTTAAAATAATTTGTATAATATCTAACATCTTCGCTAGTTATATCTAAACCATAATCAGATAATAGTAATAGCTTTTGATTAATTGTTAATTGAGTTTTATCAACAATTTTTTCTTGCCATTTTTTATCTTTATAATAAATTATTTTTACTTTTTCTTTTCCAGTATCACGATTTACATATCTTTCAACAGGAAATATTGGTATATTAGAGAACTTAATATCATTTTTTGAGCTGATTATACCATTAATAGTAACTATATATTTCCCTGTATTCATATTTTCAATATCATATTTACATTTTGGCATTTGTGATTTTTCTTCTAATACCATTTTTTCTTTAAACATTTTTTCAAATTTTTTCAAATTTTCATTATATTTTTTTAAGACTTTTAACTTCTTTGCTATCAAATATAATTCATTTTCCTTTTCAATTCTTTCTACTCCTTGCAAGGTGAATAGATTATAAAAGGTTTCTTTTGCTAATAATTCTTCTTCATTCATAACTATTCAACCCTTTCAAAAAAATCTTCAATTTCTGCATTTTCATCAATATACTTTGTTATTACATAAGCAAGCACTTTTCTGATTTTTTCTTTTCTTCCGCAAATTCTACTCAACCATTGTGGCGTAACGCCGATTGCTTCACTTGCTTCTTCTTTTTGCTTTCTCAATGTTAGATTCTTATATTTCCAAACATACATATTTTTCTTTACCTCCATTTCTAATATAATTATAACAAAAAAATATATCTCAGTAAATATATTTTATTCAAAAAAAGCAACTTTTTAGTTGCTTTAATCAGAAAGGTAAATCGCTGTCCTTAATTTCAACAGGTATTCCTAAAATACTATCTTGTTTTTTATTTCTATAAAATTCATTGTAATCATCTACACTAACATAAGTTCCATCTAATAACTTAACATTTGGTACTTGAATCTCACCTAATTTATCAAGACTTCTGAATTGTATTAATTTAGTAGCAGCCTTTGTTTTTCCTTCGCTGTCTAAATATTCTTCAAGGCCAAATTGTGCAGCACATTTTAATCCTTTAATTTGATTCCATTCTTTGTTAGTATCAAACTTAAAATTAGGATTAGAATTTTCTAATGCTTTAACAAAGCCTTTTGTATATTGTAAGCTTTCTTTCTTTAACGATAGATATTTTGTACCACCAGCAGGCCATTTCGCTTCTGATACTTTATTATTATCATATTGTTTTTTGAAGAATCCTTTTTGTTTATCATTTCCAGCAATATCAATACTTACTTTTAAACTGGTATTGCCAGTTTGTTCACTTTTATATAAAGAAACATCTAAAATTACTACTTCGTGTCCGCCTAATTCTAATACCTCTCTATCTCCCATTTCTACTGCTTCTACTTCTTCCCAATCTTTTAAATCAAAACCTAAATTCATTATTTTTCCTCTCTTTCTAAATATTCTATTATTCTATCAAATAATTTTATTAATTCATCATCTACTCCATCATGAAACATTTCGGGGCTTTCCATAATTAATATTTTATAATTGCATATTTCATTAATTAAATTATTCTTCATTATTTTTCCTCTTTCTTTTCTGATTTTTTTGTTTTTCTTGTAGTTGTTTTTTTAGCAACTTTCTTTTCTTCTTTCTTATTTTCTTTTATAATTTCAACTTCTGCTTTTTCTA
>CACZTK010000016.1 GCA_902784095.1 uncultured Erysipelotrichaceae bacterium
CTTTCTGTTTGTGGTGAATAGATATTATAAAGGATTCATATGCTTTTTTCAATGTAAGTTTGTTGCACTTCAAATTTAAATTAACATTTAAGTTTAGTAGTGACAAATTGTGTAAAATGTGGTATAATGTATGCAATTTTAGAGGGGGTAGTATGATGAAAACATTAGAGATTAATCAAATCGAAATAGAAGGATTAGAAAAGATTAAATTAGATGATAGAATTTCTAATAAAGAAGGTACTATTTATAGATTAAGAAATCATAATTGGAGATATGGTGATAATTTATTATTAAAAAGACTTTATATTACTAATAAAGAGATTTTTGCTAATAAATTGCATACTTCTAGTATGCTTAATGACTATGAAAAAGAACTTGGTATAAAATCATTTGTTATTCCTAAGCATTTTGTTTCATTACAAGGTAATATTATTGGTATTACTATGGAAGAAGTAGAAGATACTGAGAATTTAGGTATTATTCTTCAAGATGAGAATGTTAAGATTGAAGATAAGATTAAGTATTTATCTAAGATTGGTGATATGTTAATTAAATTAAAACATCTAGATAAGTATGATTTACATTTCTATTTTTCAGATTTACATGAATATAATTTCTTAGTTGGTAGTGATGATGAAGTATATGCAGTTGACTTAGATAGTGCTACTTTCATTGATGATTTTGCACTTCCTGCTCATTATCCTATGGTTAATCCTAATCTTTCATCTGTTGATGGTAAATATCGTAGTAACGCTTATGGTATTCCTTATCCAAGCCATAATAATGATGTTCTTAGTTTTAACATGATGGTTCTAGATACGATATCAAATGGTAAAGTTTCTCATATGGAATTAAATGAATACTATGATTACATGAATCATTTAAGAGAAGTAGGATTTGGTGATGATATTGTTAATAGTTTTATAAGTACATATGATTTAAAAGATAATGAGGTGTCTTCAAAGTATTTTGATCAAATACCAATGTCTAATATTGAAAAGGCAACTTATAAGGAATTTGTAAAAAATAAAAAGTAATTGAAAAGATGTAAATATATGTTATAATATGTACAGATGCGATGAATTTGAGGAGTATATAAATGTATATTTTTAGAGAGGCTATGTTTGGTGAAAATAGTTAATATTATTTATAGAAGGTAGCAAAGGAGCATAATTATTGAAATAATAGTAAATAATTCCGGGTTATTTCCGTTAAAGATATTAAGGTTACTTAGTAACAAAATAAGGTGGTACCACGAAACTTTCGTCCTTTGGATGAGAGTTTTTTTATTCTATGGGAGGAATAATATGAATCAAGCAATTAATGAGTTTAAAAATTATACTAGTAGTTATGATTCATCTGAAGATATGATAAGACTAAAAATAAATCATTCATATCGAGTCATGGATTATTGCGAAGAATTATCTAAAAGTTTAGATTTAGATGAAGAAAAAACTAATATTAGTAAATTAATTGGTTTATTGCATGATATAGGTCGTTTTGAACAATGGAAAAAATATCATACTTTTAGTGATAAAGATAGTATAGATCATGCTGACCTTGGTGTAAGTATATTGGAAAAAGATAATTATATTAGGAAGTATATTACAGATAATAAATATGATGATATTATTTTAACTAGTATTAAGAATCATAATAAATACATTATTCCTAGTGATTTAGATGAAGAAGAATTATTGTTTACTAAGCTTATAAGAGATGCAGATAAAATTGATATCTTATATTTATATGTAATTAAAGAAATAGATTTAGAATTAGATGATGGATGTTTTAATGATGTAGTATTTAATTGCTTGATTAATAAAAAAAATGTTGATAGGAAAAGTCTTAAAACAAAAACTGATAGACTTTCCGTATCACTTGGATTTATTTTTGATATTAATTATAAAAAAAGTTTTGAAATATTAAAAGAAAAAAATTTTATAAATATTATTATAGATCAATATATAAAAAAGACTAGTAATAAAAGATTGAAAGAACAATTAGAAAGGGTTAGAAAAGTAATTTCTAATTATATAGAGGAGATGTTAGAATGTTAGATAAGAAGTATAATCATGAAGAAGTAGAAAGAGGAAAATACGAAGAATGGAAAGAAAAAGGATACTTTAAAGCAGATAATAAGTCTGATAAGAAACCTTTTTGCATAGTTATTCCACCTCCAAATGTTACAGGTAAGTTACATATTGGACATGCTTATGATACTGCAATTCAAGATGCTATTATAAGATATAAGAGAATGAAGGGCTATGATACTTTATGGCTTCCAGGAATGGATCATGCTGCTATCGCAACAGAAGCAAAGGTTGTTAAGAGATTAAAAGAACAAGGAATAGATAAATATGAATATGGAAGAGATAAATTCTTAAGTGCTTGCTGGGATTGGACTAATGAATTTGGTGGAAATATTAGAAATCAATGGGCAGGTTTAGGTTTATCAGTAGACTATACAAGAGAAAGATTTACATTAGATGAAGATTTAAATAGGGCAGTAAGGAAAGTATTTGTAGATTACTATAATAAAGGTCTAATTTATAGAGGAGAAAAAATAATAAATTGGGATCCAGCTGCTAAGACTGCTTTATCTAATGAAGAAGTTATTTATAAAGAAATTAATGGAGCCTTTTATCATTTAAAATACAAGTTAGAAGATTCTGATGAATATCTAGATGTAGCAACAACTCGTCCTGAAACTTTATTTGGAGATACTGCTGTTGCTGTAAATGAAAATGATGAAAGATATAAAAAGTTTGTTGGTAAAAATGTAGTATTACCAATCGTAAATAAACTTATACCTGTAATTACAGATCCACATGCTGATATGGAAAAAGGTACAGGTTGTGTTAAGATAACTCCAGCACATGATCCTAACGACTTTGAAGTAGGTAATCGTCATAATCTTGAAAGAA
>CACZTK010000017.1 GCA_902784095.1 uncultured Erysipelotrichaceae bacterium
CAAAAGAATGAAAACTAATGGAACTCCAAAGCAATTTTTAGAAATTGATGAAGTACCTATAATAATTCATACATTGAGGATTTTTGAAAATTCAGAAAATATAGATGCTATAGTAATAGCTTGTATAGAAGAATATATTGAATATTTGAATAAACTAATTGAAAAATATGGGATAACAAAAGTAAAATTAGTTGTAAAAGGTGGAAAAACAGGACAACTATCAATTATAAATGGAATTAAAGCTGCAAAAGAAATAAGTAAAAGTGAAGATGATATAGTTTTAATACATGATGGGGTTAGACCTATAATAGATGAAGAATTGATAATAAGCAATATAGAAAATGTGAAAAAATATGGTACATCTATAAGTTGCCTGCAACAAAGAGAAACTACTGTAATTTCAAAATCACATATAAATGTTGAAGAAATAACAAAAAGAGATGATACTTTTGTTGCCAGAGCACCTCAGTGTTTTTATTTAAATGAAATACTAGAAGCGGAAAATAATGCAATTGACAACAACGATACTGATTGTATAGATTCGTGTTCAGTTATGATGAAATATGGAAAACATAAACAACCTCATATTACAGAGTGCAGAAATGACAATATAAAAATAACAACACCAGAGGATTATTTCATAGCAAAAGCATTAATCGAACAAAGAAAGAATAGAAAGGTTTGGGAATGAGTACAAAAACTTTAAATGAAGATTTGCAAGAAATAATTAGTAACCCATTAATAAACTGGGAGAAACTAAAAAATAAAAGCATTTTTATTACTGGAGGAACAGGATTAATTGGATCAATATTAGTAAAATCTATTTTATTGAAAAATAAATTAGAAAACACCAATATAAAAATGTTTCTATTAGTAAGAAACAAAGATGAAGCTGAAAAGATTTTTGAAAAGAATGATTATATAGATTATATTGTTTCAAACATTCAAGAATATAAGCCTGTAGACATGAAATTTGACTATATAATTCATGGAGCATCTCCTACAAAATCTAAATTTTTTGTAGAAAATCCAGTTGAAACAAACGATATAGCAGTTTTAGGAACAAAAAATATATTAGAACAAGCAAAAATAAGTAAAGTAGAATCTTTTATTTATATGTCTTCTATGGAGATGTATGGTACTATTGATTCTGAAAATGTAACAGAAGAGATACAAGGTTTTATAAATCCACTAGAAGCAAGAAGCGCATATTCACTAGGAAAGAGAATGTGCGAATTGTATTGTTATAGTTACTTTAAGGAATATAATATTCCAATAAAAATTGCAAGAATTGCACAAACATTTGGTGCTGGAATTAGTCAAAAAGAAAACAGGGTATACAAAATTTTTGCTGATAGTATTTTAGAAAAAAAAGATATAGTATTAAAAACTAAAGGTACTACAATAATTAATTTTTCATATACAACTGATACAGTTATAGGTTTACTTTATATTTTATTAAATGGTAAAAATGGAGAAGCATACAATTTGGTATCAGAAAAAACTGAAATGACAATTTTCGATAGTGCAAAATGGTTAGCTGAAAAATATGGAGAAAATATGGTTAATGTAATTATTGAAGAACCAAATGAAAATAATGGCTTTGCACCTGATAACAAAATGATTTTAAGTAATGAAAAATTAAAAAAATTAGGTTGGAAACCTAAATATAATTTAAAACAAGGATACGAAAGATTATTAAACTATATGAGAGAATTTAAGGAGAATAACAATTAAAACAATAGGAAGGTAATAATAAATGGCAAAAAAGAGTGTAGCGAAAAATTATATATATAATTTATCATATCAAATTTTAGTAATAATAATTCCTTTGATTACAACTCCATATATTTCAAGAGTATTAGGAGCAGAAAATATAGGAATATACAGTTATACACTATCTATTTCTGCTTTTTTTATACTATTTGGTTCTTTAGGAATAGCTTTATATGGAAAAAGAGAAATAGCTTACCAACAAAAAAATAAAGAAGAGTATAGTAAAATTTTTTGGGAAATTTTTTTACTTAGAACTATATTGATGTCTATATCATTAGTAATATTCTATTTTTCGTTTGTTACTAAGGAACAATATCAAATATATTATAGAATTCTAATGTTAGAAATATTAGCAAATTGTGCTGACATTAGTTGGTTCTTTCAAGGACTTGAAGAATTTAAAAAGACAGTCATAAGAAATATGATTGTTAAAGTAATAAGCATAGTTTGCATATTTGTTTTTGTAAAAGACAAAAATGATTTAACAAAATATTTTTTAATATATGTATTATCAATTTTAATTGGAAATATATCTTTATGGTTATATTTACCAAAATTTTTAGTAAAAGTAAAATTTAGACAATTAAAAATATGGAGGCATATAAAACCAACATTATATTTATTTATACCTCAAATAGCAATAGAGGTATATACATTACTAGATAGAACTATGATAGGGACTATTATTTCTGATAAATCTGAAGTAGGATTTTATGATCAAAGCCAAAAAATAATAAAAATGTTATTAACAATGATTACATCATTAGGAACTGTAATGTTACCAAGGATAGCAAACAATTTTGCGAATGGTAAGAAAAAGAAAATAAGAAAATATATGGAAAAATCATTTAATATGGTGTTTTTCTTATCTTTTCCAATGATATTTGGCATTATTTCTGTATCTTCTATTTTTGTTCCAAAGTTTTTTGGGGAAGGATATGGAAAAGTTGCTATTCTTATGAATGTAATTAGCCCAATAATCCTTTTTATAGGTCTAAGCAATGTAATAGGAACACAATATTTATTACCAACGAAAAGACAAAAAGAATTTACTATTTCTGTTGTTTGTGGAGCTATTATTAATTTTATAATAAATATAAGTTTAATCTGGAAATTTGGGGCTTTAGGTGCATCAATCGGAACAGTTGTAGCAGAATTAACGGTAACATTAGTACAATTTTATTTTGTTAGAAAAGACTTTAAGATTATTAGGATAATAAAATCTAGCAGAAATTATTTGCTTTCTAGCTTACTAATGTTTATTGTCTGCTTGGTAATTAAAAGTGTAGTTAGAAAACCTTATTTTTCAATGGCTTTGCAATGCTCTTTAGGATGCATTATATATTTTGTAATACTAATTTTATTAGAAGATAAATTTTTATTTGACATAATAAACCGAATAAAAGTAAAAGTCAAAATTAAAGGGAGTTAAAGATGAAATTGTTTATTGATAAAATTAAGAAAATATCACTAGATGATTTAAC
>CACZTK010000018.1 GCA_902784095.1 uncultured Erysipelotrichaceae bacterium
AAGACATAAAAATAAGATGAATTTTTTTAATTCACCTTATCAATATTTAAAATTCATATTACTTCTTATATTCAATTATTAAATTTAGTATAAATTTTATATTTTGCTTTTAAAAGATTCATGCTTTACCATTACTTTACAATCAATTCAATTCTATATCTTAAATTCTTATTTATTCTAAATGAATATGTCTTATTATCTTTCTTCAATACCACATCATCTAAACTTCTAAATAGTAGTTCATTAAGTTCACCATAATCACTTATGTTAGACTTAGTACTAATATATATGGCATATTCTCCTTTTTCTATCTGAGATAAATCCATTTCAGTAGAAAACCACGCTCTTGTTTTGTCTAAATTATCTCCTAAAGTCGTTCCTACTTGATATAATCCTTCTGTCGTACTAGATGCATCATATGTATATTTTTTAAATGTTTTAGTATTTTCAAATATGATTTTTCTTTCTACCTTAGTATCTTTAGATAAATTCATTCCAATTGAATAAGAGGTACCAAATAGTTTTAATTTGTTATTTACAAATTCAAATGTTCTATATTGGTTGTATTCATTATATGTAGAATTTGCTGTTTTTTCTGCTATTGGTGTAGATCTTATGACAAATTCTAATGGAATTTTACTATCTCTATAGTTATTTCTAGTAGTTAAAGTTTTCTTAGCTTTATAAGTTGCTACTTGTTCTTTTAATACTTTATTACTAATAATAGTTTTTGCAATATATCCATTTGATTCTGTTATAATATACGCTTTATAATCACCATCTTCTAAAGTATCAATATCAATATTTGCTTTAAACCAAGAATATGTGTAATCATAATTATCTGTAGAATATACTGGTCTTTCAAATTCTTTTTCATTCATAATTCTTTCGGCAGATACTGTGTATTCTTTATTAGTATTAATATTTACAAATAACAATTTATAAGTAATATTAGCATTTTTAGTATGATTAATACCTTTAATAGCATGATATCCTTTTATTTGTAGTTTATTATTTACTACTTTTAAGTAATTGAAGTAATATAATCCATCTTTTTCTTTTGTAGTTGTTTGTTGTTCTTCTTGTTTTGTATTATTTACAACTACTACATTTATTTTAGTTTGAACTTTATGTGAAAAACTATCTGTTACTTGATATATAACTTCATATGTACCTGCAGTTTTTGTATTAACTGTATTCTTAACTACTTGAACCTTAGTTGTTAAATTACCATCTTCTTTATCAGTAGCCTCTACTCCACTTAATGGATTAAATGTAGAATTAATATTTATTGTTTTATTAGTTGCTTTTATTACAGGATTTTCATCTTTTATAACAGTTACTGTTACTATCTTTGTAGTAGTTAATTTTCCACTATCTGTTACAGTATAAGTTACTTTATATGTTCCTGGTGTATTATTATTAACTGTACCAGTTACTTTTATTTTACCTGTTAGATTACCATCTTCTGTATCTATAGCTGTTACTCCTGATAATAAATTAACAGTTTGTTTTTCTCTTATACTTATATCTTTAGCATTGATTACTGGTGCTGTATTAGAAGCTGCTTTATAACTATATTTTGTTACATATGCATCTGCTTCACTTTTTAAGATATAACCATATGAGTTAGTATTAGTTGTAAGACTAACTGGTATTTTATACCAATACTTACCATCACTATATACTTCACCTGTTATTGGGAAATATGAATTTGTATATTGTCCTGAAATCTTATAATTTATATTTTCAATAGCAGAACTACATACCCATTCATAAGCACCTTTAATATTTACTGTTTGTAATCCATAATCACTATTTATAAAACTTAAAGAAGTTGCTGGTACCCAAGCTTTTTGATCATAGAAATAATCTGATGTTATAAGATATGCTACTATTTGTTTTGAAGAATTATATGCTGCTGAATAAACCATTACTAATTTATCTTTTAAAACAGTTTTTCCTGTTTTTTGTGTCAATGTAGAATCACTATAATATGAAGTATTATTCTTTAATTTAGCTACTTTTGGTTTTAGAATTGTATTTTCTACATATAAATCATATGTATAGTTAGCATCTTGATAAGAAGTAACTGAATTTGGAGTAATGTATCCATTCTTACCTTTATTAATTAATCTAATATCATTTTTATTAACATAGACATAACTATTCCAATTATATGGTTTATTATAATCATATTTACTACCTACTAAATTACCATTACTATCTATATTCATATCACTCATAACTTTGTAATATGAACCAGACTCTCCAACTATTATAACTTGGTCTTCTTCTTCAGGATATTCATATATTTTCTTTGATGTATTTGCATAAAAATATGCATTTGTTGGTTTTGTTACTACTCCTAATTGATAATAGTTATAATCATTAAGTCCAAAATATCTATCAAAATAATAGTAATTTGATGCCATTTTTTCACTCCAATAAGCATCTGTTGCATATTTAACATTCATACCATTATATTTATCCCCAAAGGCTGGGCCAAAATATCTCCAGTCAGTAGCATAACTATATCCATATGAATTCCATTTTGAAGCATAGCCATAAATACTTGAAGCAAATGTTGCATAATAGTTTGCTCCATTATAAGGATTTGAATCCACTGCATTAAGTCCAAAACCATTGTGTTTATTTATAGATAGATTACTACGACCATTTCCTGTTTCATTACGACTTAAACTATATGAAAGTATAGCGTTAATTCCAAATAATTGTTGACTATTATAAAAATAAATTCCTTTTCCATATAGACTTGATGTTGAGTTCTTTGCTGTATCACTATAAGTATCCATTGTATATCCTAATGCTTTTGTATACTCATCAATATTTAAAGATGAATATGTAGTTTTTGTATGATTAGATAGATACATATAATAGTTATAGTATGGATTATTTTTATTTACTGCATTATTATGATTTTTATTTTTATAATCTGTTAACATAGTTTTTAAATTTTTATAGAAATAGTGTCCGTCATAACTATAATAAGTTCCTGCATTTAACATATCTGGTTTAGGTCCTAGTGTTCTACTACCTATACTTGTTGTTTTATTTACATTAGAAATATAATTATGCTTTATTTCATTAGATGTTACAGTGTAACTACTACTTGATTTTACCCAAGATAATGGAACTATTTCATATGAATCTTTACTAATCCATCCCGTAAAATTAGCAATCTTTACTTTGGCAGCATAATTAGCAGAATCAATTTCTATAAAAGCAGCATCTACTCCACCGTATGATGAATCTGTATTAATTCCTGTGTATTGACGTGTCGCAAGAGATGGTGATTCATAAAAATAAGTTAATCCATTTACTGTTAAATCCACAAGCGCATATTTAGCATCTACTATTTTAGGTGTAGATCTTTCATCAATAATGATTAAATTATCATCACTCTTTTTATTCATAGAAGTTTTTGCTTCTTGATATGAACTATGACAACTAATTGTTGAGATACTTCCATTACTATTAGCTTTTGCTAGTTCAAAATTATTACAAGCATGTCTTGATGAATATGATGTGGCATAGATATTAGTTGGAATTAAAATTATTCCGCAAAGAAACAATACCATAAATAGATATTTTTTCATATTACCACATCCTTTCATTCTTATATACATAATTATATCAAAAAAAGTGTAAAATTCATTTATTTTACGTAAATATATGCCATAATTTACATATATTTACAATGGACTTTTTTTGCTTATTTTTGGTATTTTTCCACGCTATATATACGAGTGATTATTATTAATTATTGAATATTAAAAATACAAAAATCTTTAGTTGAGATAAAACTAAAATTATGATAAAATTAATGATAGGTATGTAGAAAAATATCTATATTTATATTGGAGGAATGAAAATGGGAAATGATAATATAGAAGTTTTAGGAGAAGAAACTAAGAAAAATAAAAAAAGTGTTCCAAAAGGATACATTGTTATATTACTTTTAATAGCATTAGTAGCAAATTGTTATCTTATTTATAATATATTGCTACTTGATGATATTGAAAATTTAATTAGATTTTTAGTAATAATTGCTTCACTTGTAATAAATATATTTTTACTTGTTAAAACGAAGAATATTATTAAGAATAAAGTATCAAAGAAAAAGAAGAAACCTTCTAGAAGAATTGGATTATTAGTATTCATAATATTATACGCAATTGCTTGTTTTGCAGGTGGTTATACAATTAATTATGTGTATGGAAAATTAAATTCAATAAACAAGAAAACTATTACTTATTCATCAAGTTTGATTGTTCTAAGTGATAATAAAGCTAATTCTGTTAAAGATATTAAGGATTATGAAATAGGAATCTTGAAAGATTCTAAATCACCTGAAGGATATATTATTCCACAGGAAATATTAAAAGAAAATAAATTACATGATAATAATGATATTGTTGAATATGATAGTTATACAGAGATGATTACTGATTTATATTCTAATGATGTTGATGCTATATTCTTATCAAGTGAATATCAAACTATATATAGTAGTATTCCTGGATATGAGAACATAGGAACTGAAACAAAAGTTATAATAACAAAAGAAAAAGAAATGAAAAAATCTCAAGTTTCAAAAGTCGAAACAGAATCAGCTGGTAAATCAGTTACTGAACCATTTACTATACTATTAATGGGAGTTGATTCTACAGAAGAAAAATTAACTAAGAACACTGTTGCTAACGGAGATTCATTAATACTTATTACATTTAATCCAAAAACATTAAATGCAACAATGTTATCTATTCCTAGAGATAGTTATGTTCCAATTGCTTGCTGGCCAGGTAAGAAAGAAAATAAAATTACACATGCAGCTGCATATGGTACAGATTGTATGATTAATACTATAGAAAATTATTTTGATGTTAATATTGATTACTATGCAAAGATTAATTTTAAAGGTTTAGTTAAATTAGTTGATGCTATGGGTGGAATTGACGTAGAAGTTCCAAAAGATTTATGTACAGATAACTCTAATCGTGAAGTTGAAATTTGTATTAAAGAAGGATGGCAACATCTTGATGGTGAAGGTGCCCTAGTCCTTTCAAGAAATAGAAAACAATTAGTTAATGGAGATTTTGGTAGAGGTCAAAATCAACAATTAGTAATTCAAGCAATGCTTCAAAAAGTAAAAACAATTAATAGTGTTACTCAATTTACAAAAATATTTGATACAGTTTCTAATAGTTTAGATACTAACCTAACTACAAAACAAATTTTATCTTTCTATAGTATTGCTAAAGATATTGTAAAAACTGGTTTAAGTAGTGATAGTTCAAATATTGTAAGTATTGATCAACTATACTTACAAGGTCAAAGTGCTATGATATACGATAATAGTATGAGAATGCTTTTATATAATTATGTTCCTAATACTCATAGTAGAGATGATATAACTAAAGCTATGAAAATGAATTTAGAGTTAGTTGATCACAAAGATTCTAAGTCGTTTACATTCTCAATAAATGAAGTTTATGAAAAAACTATTATAGGTGAAGGTCCATACAAATCAACATTTGATGCATCTAAATATCAAACTGAGGATCCTGCAGAAAAAGAAAAGAAAGAAGAAAAAACAGAAGAAAACAAAAATACTACTAGTACTAATAAAGTAGTTTATGGATGTACAGATCCAAATTATGAAGAATATGATCCTAATGCTGATTATAGTGATGGTGGCAAAAGTTGTAAGACTTTGAAAAAGAAATCTACTACTGAAGCAGATGCTAAAGAAGTGCCTAGTAATGATAAAGAACAAAAAAAAGATGATGTTGATAATACTAATAATGACAACAACGATAACAACGATAATAACGACAATAATGGTGAAACTACAGAGTAAAAAAAAAGAGATTGAATCTCTTTTTTTTATTCTGGAATACCAACGTATTGAGCATCTCCAAAGCCTAATATTAAATAGAATATTGGACCTAAGAAAATTAATCCTACAGCAAATCCAGTTCCCTTACCAAATGCTTTAGCAAGTTTAATAGCTAACATGATTGATAAGATAAACATTGCAACAGAACCAACAAATGGAATTAATGACAAAAGTATTAACCATGGATTCATTCCTACAATTTGGAATAATACTACTAAATTGTAGATTGGAACTATTGAAGCCCATCCTGGTTTACCAGCTTTTGTAAACATTTTCCACATTGCAACTACCATTAATACAGCAATTGCAATAACTACTACCATATATACTGCAAATGCTCCTGCTACTGCTGTTGTTGATGCTGTAGATCCATAATCGTAACCGTAACCATTACTCATTTACTTCTTCCTCCTTTATTAAATATTACTATACTTTTTTCAAATATTCAATAAAGATTTAATATAATCCATGTATTTTTTGTCTATCTTCGTCAGTAATATTTTCTAAAGTCCAATTGTTATCTGCATCCTTTGTTAAATAGAATGTTATTGTATAAGTAGATTTTTCTGTAACATCCTTCATTTTACTTATTTGATAGTCAACTAGCGTCTTATCTTTTAATTCTTCTTTATGTGTTCTATAGTATTCTTTTGCCTTTTCAATTGAATCTTTATAATCATATACTTCTATTTCTACATCAACTTCTGCACTACCATCTTCTACTCTCTCATCCGTTATTTTATAAGATAAGTTTTGATATTGTTTTATAAGAAGTGCTTTACATTCTTCTTTATTCTCACTACTATAATTTGCATCTTTATCTAACATTATATCAAGTTGACTTAGTACTTCATCATCTAGTTTTTGATACTTGCCTAAGAAGTTTTCTACTCTTTTTGTTGGACTACTTACCATATCTGTACACCCTGTTATAACAATTAAAATTAATACTAATAATAAATTTTTTATTCTTTTCATAAAAAATCCTCCCATTAATAAAATGAGAAGATTCTTTTAATTTTATTCAACTGTGACTGATTTTGCTAGATTTTTTGGTTTATCTATGTCACAATCTCTTAATAATGCTGTATAATATGCAATTAATTGAAGTGTTGGAACTACTAAGAGTCCTTGTGTAAATATGCTAGTAGCTGGAACAACAACTTCTAAATCATTATCTGTTTTTAATTCATTTGTGGTAATTATAATTGTTTTAGCACCACGAGATGCCACTTCTTTTACATTTGATAGTGTTTTTTCATAAATATCTTTTTCTGTTAATATTCCAAATACAGGCATACCTTGATTAATTAAAGATATTGTTCCGTGTTTTAATTCTCCTGCTTGATATGCTTCACTGTGAATATAAGATACTTCTTTTAATTTTAAGCTGCCTTCTAAGCAATAAGCATAATCTATTTTTCTACCTATAAAGAAAGAATTCTCTCTTTCATAGATTTCTTGTGCTATTTCTTTATAAACTTCTTCTTTATCAATAACTTCTTTTACAAGTTTTGGTATAAGTCTAAACTCTTCTATATATTTATTAATATCTTCAATTAAATTCTTATCGTGTGCCAATTTTAGGGCAATAAGAGATAATAATGCTACTTGTAATAAATATGCTTTTGTTGTTGCTACTGCTATTTCTTCCCCTGCTTCAATAAACAATTTATAATCTGCTTCTCTTGCAATAGTAGATGTTTTAACATTAACAACTGCTAAAGTAGTGGCACCATGTTCTTTTGCATATCTCATTGCTGCAATAGTATCTGCTGTTTCTCCAGATTGAGAAATAAGTATTACTAGTGTCTTTCTATCATAATTAATACTTCTATATCTATACTCACTTGCTACTTCTACAATTACTTGTTTTTTTGCCTTTTCTTCAAATAAATACTTAGCAACCATTCCAGCATACATTGCAGATCCACATGCTACTATATGAATTACTTCATAATCAGATATATCAGGAATTAAATCTAAATCATCTAAATATTTATTAAGTGTCTTTTCTAATACTATTGGTTGTTCATTTATCTCTTTTAACATGTAATGACTATAGCCATTTTTACTTTTTGTAAGTTCATCTGTTTCTATAACATCAATATATCTTTCTTCTCTCATATTTCCATTATATACTTCTACATCTACTTCATCATCGTCATTAGTTATTACAGCTATATCTTTTTCTTGAAGAAAAATAAACTCATTTGTATACATATTAATTGCACATATATCACTAGCAAAATACACTTCATCTTCTCTTAATCCTATTACTAATGGAGAATCCTTTTTAACAGCATATAATTTATCTTTTTCATTTTCATTTATTATTCCTAATGCATAGCTTCCTTTTAGTTGTTCCAATGTTTTATTGATTGTATTTAGAAAATCATCTTCTAAATTATAATCTAATAATGCTGCTATTACTTCTGTATCTGTATTAGAATTAAATTTATAATCTTTTTCCTCTAATTCTTTTCTTAAAATATCTGCATTCTCTATTATTCCATTATGAACAAGCGTAATTTTACCTACTCTATGAGGATGCGCATTTTCCTCATTTACTTCACCATGAGTAGCCCAACGAGTATGAGCTATACCAATATTATATTTTTTTAATGAATCAATATCTAATTTATCTTCTAAATTTTTAATTTTTCCTACGCTTTTAATTATATTGATATCTTTATCAATTAAAGCAATTCCTGCAGAATCATAACCCCTATATTCAAGATTCTTCAATCCACTAAGTAAAACATCAATGGCACTATTTTTACCATTATATCCTACTATCCCACACATGTTATCACATCCTTATATATTATTATATACAATATCAAAAAAAAATGAAAGTTATCTAATAACTTTCTCTTTATAATCCTTTATACCCAAGTATAGATCAATTAATATCATTAATAGTGCAAGACTTAGTATTATATAATTAAATCTTAAATATTTTAAATCTAAGCTATATAAGATATTTGCATCAAAAGAATACATTCTATAGTATATTATAGCCATATACATAGTAGTCATAACTAAAAATGAATTATAACTAATATTTTTTTTAACAGCCTTTTTATACTTTAGTAGCGCATATAATTCACAACCTAATAGTATAATTATAAAAACTAAAAATATAATCCCAGGATATTTTGCTCTAAAAATTAATGGGAGCATATCCTTTGTAATAATTGTTATTAATACTAAACATAAAATACTTAGTGCATATATAATCTTTTTTATCATATTATCCATCCAGTCTTTCTAAACCAATTGTATCTTTATCCATAATTTCTTTAATTTCGTCTGCAAACAATTCATCAAACTTAGGTAATTCTTTTCTTTTAACATCATCATATATATTTTTACTTGCTAAAATTGCTTTTCTAAAATCTAAGATATTAACTTTATTTCTATTATCAAATAAAGCATTAGAAAAAGCTTCTTGAACAATAGTTAAACTAACATCTGGATATCGTGAACCAATTTCATAGATTCTCTTATACTCTGATGTAATATCAGTAATAAAAGCCATAACTTGTTGTTGTACAAATGATGAATATTCCATTTTTATACCTGTTCTTTTTTCTATCTTAGGAAGTGTTCCTACTAATATTGCTATGTTCTCATCACGAGTTGGTTCAAATATTTCTACTTTTTGGAAACGTCTTACAAAAGCTTTATCTCTTAAAATATATCTTTCATATTCTTCAGTTGTTGTAGCACCTATTACTTTAATATCTCCTCTATCTAATGCTGGTTTAAACATGTTAGCAAAATCAAGAGCTTCTCCTTTTGTTCCCATTAATGTATGAATTTCATCTATAAATAAAATTAGTTTTGTTTGTTTTTTTAATTCATCTAATAGTGTTTGTACTTTAGATTCACCAGTAACAGGATCTACTCCTAAAAGAGCTGATGTATTTACTTTTATAACACTATAATCTTTTAATACATCTGGAACAGTTCCTTGTTGAATTCTATAAGCTAAACCTTCAATAGTTGCAGTCTTACCAACACCAGGCTTACCTACTAATATAGCAGATTTATCTGGTGTTAATAGAATCAATGTCATTTGTTTTATCTGTTCATCTCTACCAATTGCAGGATTAGTTATATATTCTTTAATTGATAAGTTTTCACCATAATTATTTAATACACTTATACGCTTTTTTGCTAAGTCAAATTCTTCATTCATATTAAATCTCCCTCATTTTATATTATAACATGATACATAATAAATTTAAAAAATATTGTATAAATATTTTGTGAATACTAATTCTTATTATATCATTAGTAGTATTCTAATCATTGTTTTTTTGTATCTAATCTCCATCTTTTAAAGAATATATAATAGATATTTCTTTTGGTGAAAGTTTTCTATACTCACCTGAATTTAATCCTGAAAGTGTAAAAATACCTACTCGTTCTCTTTTTAATTTTAAAACTTCAAATCCTACTGCTTTAAACATTTTCTTTACTTGATGATTTCTTCCTTCATGAATAATAATAGATACATATGATGTGTTATTCTTTGTATCAACTCTTCTTAATTTAACTTTACATTTTTCACATTTTTTTCCATCTATTACAACACCATTTTTTAATTTATTAATTTCTTCACCTTTGATAATTCCTTTTAGTTTTGCTACATATACTTTTTCTATTTTTTCATTAGGATGCATCAAAATATTAGAAAAATCACCATCATTAGTTAAAAGTAATACACCTGTAGTGTCATAATCTAATCTTCCTATTGGATATATTCTTTTTGTAGTATTTATTAAGTCAACTACAGTCTTTCTATTTTTATCATCAGTAGTTGTGGTAATAACTCCTCTAGGCTTATTTAATAAATAATACTCTTTTTCCTCTTTAGTTAATAAATTACCATCTACTATTATTTCTTCTTTACCAGTTACTTTTGTACCTAATTCTGTAACTATTTTTCCATTTACTTGAACTTTTCCTTTTTTGATTAATTCTTCTGCTTTTCTTCTAGAAGTATATCCTGCTTCTGCAATATATTTTTGTAATCGTTCCATATAACCAACTCCTACTTCGCTCTTAATATATCATAAATTTATTAATAAATAAATAAGAACTTTTTTAGTTTAATTACATACTTTACTTATAAAGGAGTGTTAATATGTATAATTATCCAAATTACAATTTTAAAAACAGCAATGATGTATATCAAACTACTAATGGTGTTTATATGGGTGGAGAATTTTATCCAGAAGCAAGTGATGATAGATTCTTTTTAGCACCTTTTGTTGTAGGAGGACTTGCTGGAACTGCATTAGGTTATGGTATTGCTAATAATAATCAAATAAATAATAATCATGGAATGCCTTGTTGTGGTACTCCTATGTATTTTGTACCTATGCAATATCAACAATATCCACAACAACCATTATATTCATCTAGTAATAGTAACAATTATTATTACTAAAAACTACTAATGTAGTTTTTTTTATTATATGGTAACACTATTGTTGTAATAGTATATTTATTCTTAACTGAAGTATATGTAATATTTCCATCATGTTGTTTTATTATTTCTTTAGATAGAGCAACTCCAAGTCCTGTTCCCTTTTCTTTTGTTGTATAAAACATTTCACTTATTCTTTTTAGTGTTTTAGAATCCATACCTATTCCATTATCTTTGATCTTAATAATTATTTCATCATTCTTCTTAATAACATCTATTTTTATATATTTATCTTTCTTTTTATTATCTTTAGCTTCAATAGAATTCTTTAATATATTAACTAATACTTGTTTCATTCTGTTATAATCTAAATTTAGGTATAATTCATCATCTTTATCAGTATAATCAAGTCTTATATGATTTTTTTTAAATAATGGTTGCATTATATCTATTGTATCTTCTAATAATATATAAATATCTACAATATCCTTTTCTATTTGTATTTTAGTATAATCTAAAAAATCATCCATTAAGATTAGTGTTCTTGATATTTCATCTTTAATAATAGGAATATATTTTTTTATTTTTTCTATATCACTATAATCAATCATATCTAAATATCCTTTGCATACTGCAATAGGATTCTTTACTTCATGTGTTATTTTAAATAATGATTCTCTTAATTTCTTTTCTTTTTCTAATTCATGAACTACATTATTTAAATCTATAATATCTTCACTTTTATTAAGTAAAAATAAAATAGTATACCCTATAATTGTAAAAACACCCATTATTACTATGATTACTAGATAATTTGTAATTAATTCATTTGTAAGTATAAATGGAGTTTCTAATGAAATAATAAATGATTTTATAATTATAAAAAAGGACATAATAATTGTTCTTGAATATTTTTTTAAATATAAATAACTACATCCAATATAATATATAAAATATTCTATTATCAAATAAATAATATCTATATTTACTTCTTTGTTCACATAATAATATATTACTAAAATAATTGATATAATAAATGATACTCTTCTGTTTGTTTTTATATAAGATATTAATAAAGGGATATTTAATATGATCATAGGATAAACTAATAATCTTCCACTAGAAAATTTAATTAATAAATAGATTGAAGAATACAAAGCAATTTCTAAGAATATTTCTTTTTTCTTTTCATCCCTATTTCTAAAATATGCTAAAAAGATAATATAAACTGTTAATGGAAATAAAATACATATCATATCTAAGATCATTTCACTAATTATTTGCATAAATATCACTTCCTAGATAGATTGTATCTTTTTTATTTGTCGAATTTTGTCGAAAAATATCACTTTTTTATGAATTTTGTAGATATATAAAGAAAAAACACATATTTTTATATGTGTTTTCTTCTTTTTATAAAAGACTTTGCTAAAACTTTTGTATTTTGTAAAGCCTCATCTTTATATTCCTCAAAAGCCATATCAACATGAGCAAGAATAATATCTTGATAATCTTTTAATCCATATTTTAAATGTTGATTTTTATAAAGATCATATCCTGCTACTATATTTTGTGTTACCCTTTCTCTTATATCTTTAAGGGATATTACTTTTCCTTTTTCATATTTAATAGACATAAGTACTTTTGAAATATAGTCTCCATGCTCTGTTCCCATATATATTGCATTTTGTCCTAATAATACTCTTTCCCCATATGAACTACTTTGTACATAATTAATAGGATTATCTAACAAAATACTATTTTGATAATAATTGGTCATTGTTACTATACTATCTAATAATTCTAAATTATCATCTTTTGTCAAAACATAACCTGATAATTTGCTTTCATTATAATCAATATAATATCTAAATAATTCATCATCATTCTCTAGTAGATATAATTTTTTCATGTATAAATCTCCTTGTACTTATTTTTTTATTTCATTAATATATTTTTTTAATTGCTTAGAATCAGGTCCCAATATTATTTTTAATTGATTATCAATTTCCACAATACCCTTAGCTCCTAGTTTTTGAATTGCTTCTTTATTTGCTTTTTCTACATCTTTTAATGTTACTTTAAATCTAGATAATGCAACTTCTGTATCAATTATATTTTCTTTTCCTCCTAAAGCTTCTACTAATTTATTTAGGTCTAATGGTGCATCTTTAGAATTTGCCTTTAATACTGCTAGTAAAATAATTAATAATACTGCTCCTATAATAACATATTGTATATATTGCATCTTTATCCACCTCTTTCATCCACATTATAATTATATATTATTATTTAAAAAATTGAAAGATTTAATTTCAATTACATAGAATTAATTAGGTATAAGCTATACACTAAAATTAATATCTAGAATATCTTATATTAGAAATAAGTAAGGAGGTTTTTATGGAAAATAATGAATCTTGTTGTATTGCTAAAGTATTAAAAGTTATTAATGTATTACAAAAAGAAGCAACATGTGAGAATACGAATGAAGGCTGTAGTCGTCCTTTCTTAGGACCAAATGGAACTATGTTATATAATACTAGACCTATTACATTATATAGCAAAACAGGTAATTTATTTACTGCTAATTATTATGTTAATAATAATTTAACAACATCAAGTGTTTTTAGAGTAGAAGATGTTAAAGGCTGTTGTGCAAAATTAAGAATACTACAAGCTACTGATGATACATATACTTCTACTAATGAATTTATAACTATTAATTTAGAGTGTTTTTGTATAATCAGATGTTTAAATGATATTTCTTTAGAAATATAGAAAGGAGATACTTAGATGGAAAACGAAGAAAAAAATTGTATTGAGGACAATTGTAATTGTATTGGGAATCTTGCTAAAAGAATTATAAAATTACAGAAAACTAGTAGTATTATATGTTCTGATGGTGGTTGTTCTCGTCCTTTTTTAGGACCTGATACTTTAGAATGTTTTAATACTAGACCTGTTTCTCTTTATAATTGTTGTACGGGGGAAATTATAACAATTAATAACTCTACTATTTTTAGATTAGAATCTATTGATGGATGTTGCCTAACATGTAGAGTATTAAACTTTAATAATGGTACTTATACTTCTACTAATGATTTCTTTACAATTAATCTTGATTGTGTTAGTGCTATTAAATGCTATGGAGATATAAACTTGGCTTTATAACAAATAAAAAAATCCTTTATGGATTTTTTATTTGTATTGAAGTAATATCTTTGATTAATATTCTTTCTTCATCTATAGTTAATAAATATGTAGATGTTCTAGCGACTAAATATGTATCATATACTTTATTGTTTGTATTAACAATAACTCTTATATTATAAACTGCTCTATCACTATTAAATAGTTCTTCTATTAAAGAATTAATATCCTTATCATTTAAATTATTATTAAAAAATGAACAATATACTTCTCTATTATTACTTATTTTCTTATCAATATTGTTTTTAAAAATTTCAGGTAATTTTTTAATAATATTCACATCCTTTATATATTTTATGATTATTTTAGATAAAACTTGCAAAAATTTGGTATAATAACTACTGAAGGAGAAATTAATATGTATGAAAGAAAAAAATTAAACTTTTCCATTCTTTTTACAGTATTCTTACTAGCAATTATTTCGATAGCAACAATTTATAGTGCTCAAACTTATATTGCTAAAGATGCTGGAAATTTAGCCTTAAAACAATTTATTTGGTATTTGGTAGGAATTGTATTAGTAATTATATTAATAAAATACAAGAATGATTATTTATATAAGAATTCCTGGTTCTTATATATTCTTGGAAATATTCTATTGCTTGGATTATTCTTTTTTGGAAAAGAAATTAATAGTAGTAGATGTTGGTATGTTATACCTGGTATTGGTAGTTTTCAACCAAGTGAATTTATGAAACTATTTTTAATGTTATCACTATCTTCAATGATTCATGACTTTAGAATGAAATATAGTGATCCTACAATAAAGAATGAATTCTTATTTCTTTTAAAAACTTTTATAATACTTTTAATTCCATCGATATTAACTTTTTTACAACCAGATACAGGATGCGTAATTATATATTTTGTTATTTATGTTGCTATGATTTTTGCATCAGGAATTAGAACAAGATGGTTTGTTATTGCATTTTCTCTTGCAGCTTTAATCATTGGTTTAGTAATTGGTTTATATTTTACTAATGAACAAACATTTATTAGTATTTTTGGAACTAAACTATTCTATCGTTTTAATAGAGTATTTGACTGGACTGATGGAAGTGGTTTACAACTTGAAAATGCTATGTCAGCTATTGGTTCAGCAGGATTGTTTGGACATGGTTATAATAAAACACCAATCTATTTTCCAGAATCTGGTACTGACTTTATCTTTGCAGTATTTGCATCAAACTTTGGATTAATTGGTTCTTTTTTACTTATTGCTTTAATTGTTTACTTTGATTCAAAGGTAATTATGCTTGCTCAAAGAAAAATAAGTGATAAAGATAGATATGTGTTAGTTGGGATTGTAGCAATGTTAGTTTTTCAACAAGTCCAAAATATAGGAATGACTATTGGATTATTTCCTATAACTGGAATAACATTACCTTTTATTAGTTATGGTGGTTCTAGTCTTTTATCTTATATGATTATAGTTGGAATTATTTTAAATATTTCAATGGAAAAACCACGAAAATATAAATACAAATAAAAATAGAGTTTTTACTCTATTTTTTTAGTGACTGATAAACTTCCTTTAATTGTTCCCCAATATTCTTTAAATCTCTTTCTAAAGCAACAGAATAAGCTTTTTCTGTTAAATCTGGAAGTTCATTATTTAGTATTTTTTTAATTTTAATTTCAAATTCATCTATATCTTTGGCTTTATAAACATTTACTCCATCTTCTAACCAACCTTCAAAAATAGGAATATCTCTAATTAAAGATTTTGTTTTACAAGCACAGGCTTCTATAATAGGAATACCTTCTGTTTCTTCAAGTGTTGGAAATAAATATAAATCACATCCAGAAAGTGCATTTTTAATCTCCTCTTGTTCTACATAACCAGCAAATACTAAATTATCAAGTTTTGTAGTTACCGCTTTAATTACTTTTTTTGTTGTTGCTGCAAGTGGACTATATCCAAACCAAATAAACTTATATTCAGGAAGTCTTTTTGCAAGTTCTACGAAGTCAACAATTCCTTTTCTTTCTATATAAAGACCAATACCAATAATAACTTTTTCATTATCCTTTATATTATATTTTTCTCTAAATTTTTTTCCTGATTGTTCATCTTTTTTAAATAAACTTAAATCAATACCATTACTAATTGGATATATTTTTTTATTTTCTAAATGCTTATATGAAGAAATTAATCTTTTTGAATATGGAGTTGGAGTAACTAACACATCTCCTACTCTATAACAAGTTACTAACCACCACTTAAAGAACTTTGCTGTTTGTTTTGATAAAATAAATCCATTCAAATAATCTTCTTCTGTTGAATGAGCATGATAAACTACCTTTTTACCACGAAGTTTTGCTATTTTAGCAATAAAAAATGACTTTATAAAATATGTATTAATATGCAAAATATCATAATCATCATGCTTATTTAAAGTATATGGAACATTTGCTAAAGAAAGAGCCTTTTTTTGATGCTCAATAGCTTTTCCTAAGCCACTTTTTCTAATAGCTTTTTCCCCTTCTGTATATAAGAAAACTTTCAAAGTTATCACCTCTGTCACTAATGTAATTATACTACTTTTTAGAAAATATTACTAATTAATTATATAATTTCAATATCATCTTCATTACTTTTTTCTTGTTTTTCTTCTTTTACTAATAATGATTTTTCTACTTTAGACATTTGAACTAACCTTCTATTGGCTTTCCAAAATAAATAACATGAAAATAAGAATAATAAATATATAAATACCAAATTTGATGAATATGCTATAAAATCATATACTCCATGTAATAGTGTTGGAATTAAAATACTATAAAGGAGATATTTTCTTCTCAATTTTTCTTTTTTATACAATTCAGATAATTTAGATAAAGATAAATAATATCCCATAAATACGGCAACTGATGCATGAGTTGGAACTGCAAAAACAAGTCTTGTTAAAGCAATGGTTAAACCTCCTTCATATACATATAAGAGATTTTCTATCCATGCAAAACCAAGTGCTACAAATACAGCATAAACTACCATATCATATAATTGATCATATTCTTTATTATGATAAGATATTAAATATAATATAATAAACTTACATAATTCTTCTATGAAGGCTACTACTACGAATGTATATATTAATAGTTTTATAGGTCCAAAATAAGCTACTTCTCCGGCAAACATTGGAAATACTACTCTTACTAATAATGATAAAACCACAGTTAAAATAGCAGATAATAATCCACCTAAGAATAATTCTATTAATAGTTTTTTTGGCTCTTTTTCATCATCTTTGGAATATGTATAGTATCCTAAGATTATTACAGGTAATAAAGCCAATATAAAAAGAATTAAGCCTTCCATTTTTATTCACCTAAATAAATAATATCATATTTTTAAATTAAAAAAAGAAAAGATACTTTAATTTATCTTTTCTTGACACTTTTTTAGGCTCTTTTTCCTTTATTTACATTGTAATAAATCATATCTGCACGTTTCTTTTTTTCCATTACCCTAACTCTATTATTAACACCTTTTTGAATTCTAGAGTTTTCTTGAATTTTTTCTAATACTTTAAAATCTATTTCTTTTTTCTCTTTACTAGCATAACTTACGCTTACTTTTAATCTATCACCTAAATAATAATCCCCATGATTATCTAATGATAAATAAGATTCAGTAACTGGTGTATAAACATATCTTCCTTTTAAATCCTTTTTTCTTATCATACCTGTTACCATATTATCTAGTTCTATTTCCATACCACTATCATATATTCCAACTATAGTACCAGTATATTCATCACCTATATGTTTTTCCATATATTCTGCTGTTTTCATTAGTAGAACCATTCTTTCAGTATCATCTGCTTCTCTCTCTCGTATTGATGAAGTTTTACCTATTTCTTCTAAATCATGCTTCCATTTTTGTTTTAGTTTTTCCTTATCATGATCACTGAAACAAAAATCTTTAATAAGCCTATGATTAACTAAGTCTGGATATCTTCTAATTGGTGATGTAAAGTGACAATAATTTTCACTTGCTAGTCCATAGTGACCTATATTTTCAGGAGAGTAAAATGCTCTTCTAAAACTTCTAAGTAATCTTGTTTTTAATGTATCACCAAGAAATTCGTCTTGTTTTATAAAATTAACCAATTTTTGTCCTAATTGTTTATCACTAATATTAAATCTTTCATTATATCCGAGTGATTTCAACATATTAAGATATTCTTCCATTTTTTCTTCATTTGGTTCTTCATGATTTCTATATTCTAATGGATAATTATTCTTTTGCATCTCATAAGCAACAGTTTCATTAGTAATTAACATGAATTCTTCTATTAATCCTTCAGCTGCTCTTTGATATCTTTTTGAAAAATCTACTACTTGTCCATCTTCACCAACTATGAGTTTTAATTCAGGTTTATCTAAGTCTACACACCCTCTTAAAATGCGCTTTTTAAGAAGTTTATTAGCAAGTAACTCCATAGACTTTAATGTTTCTTGAAATGGTTTATACTCTTCACTAACAATATTTTTTTCTAAAATATTATTAACTTTTTCATAAGTCATTTGGATTTTAGAATTAATTACAAATTTATTCATACTATAATTAACTCTATTACCATCTTTATCAAATTCCATCAAACATCCTAAAGCTAATCTATCTACATTTGGATTTAGTGAACAAATTCCATTAGAAATCTTAGGTGGAAACATAGGAATAACTGTATTAGCAAGATAACTAGAAGTTCCTTTTTTTCTTGCTCTTAAATCTAATAAACTATCCTTTTTTATATAATGTGAAACATCAGCAATATAAACCCCCAATAAATAATTACCATTAGGTAGTATTTCTAGACTAACAGCGTCATCTATATCTTTAGTATCATTTCCATCTATTGTAAATATTTGTTTATTAGTAAAATCCATTCTACCTATTCTATCAATATCAGAAATACTAGTTGGAATATTTTCTAATTCTTTTAGTTCTGTATCTGTTATTTCATTATCAATACCATGTTTATATGCTTCCATTAAGATATCTACTCCTGGTTCATTTTTATGACCAATACTTTTCTTAATAGTTCCTACATAAAATGTTTCACTTCTTTTTTCATCACAATTGACAATTACTTTTTCTCCATCTATGTAGTCTTGTCCTTCTAGATATATTGTTAAATTTCTTTTTCTTTCATCTTCTGGAATAACATAGAAACTATTTCCATCTCTTACTATTTCACCAACTATATTATTAGTATCTCTTTCAATAATTTTCCTTATAGTACAACTTTTATTATCCCTACTATAAGTATCAACTAATACTAAATCACCATCGATTACTTTTGAAGCATATTCAGAAGAAATTAAAAACTTACCATCATTAGTTTCAACTGCTCCATTTCCATCTTTATATAAATGGTATGTTCCAACTCTAAAACTAGTTTTCTTAATAGGAATATATTTACCACTATCTGTAACTATTAATTCATAGTTAGAAACTTTATCTTCAACAAACTTTTTTATTTTCTCAGTATCAGTAATGCCAATAAGCAAAGCTTTATCAAGTATTTTCTTCATAGTAACTGGTTTTTTTATTTTATTTAAATAGTTTTCAATTTCATCCATAATAAAAACCTCCAAATTAAAAAAGTTGTATTATATTATAACTTTTTTTATTCTTTATATCAATAAAAAATGTTTAAATTGGAAAAATATATCCATAATACTATTAAGGAGGAATTTATATGAGTCAAAAAGAATTATCATATTTAGAGGATGCAGTAGGACATGAAACAAGTATTATAGATATTTGTAATGCTTCAATTAATCAAATTGATGATGAGGAGATTATTTCATTTTTAAATAGTGAAATAAAAAAACATGAAGACACTAAAGAAAAATTAATGAATGTATTGGAGGAAAAAACTAATGGATAATAATAGATTAGTGATGGAAAACTATTTATTAGTTATTAAATCAACTATTGAGGTATATGTACATGGTACTTTAGAAAGTTCTAATTCAGATATTAAACAATTGTTAAAAGATATTTTAAATGATACTTTAACACACCAAGAAGACACTTATAATATGATGAGTAAATATGGTTGGTATCAAACTAATAATGTTGATCTAGATACTATTAAACAAACCCTAAATAAACTTCAAAATAATTAATGTGTAAAATTATTTTTTATGATATAATACTTTCTAGGTGATTTTAATGCAATTAAATAAAGATCGTAATAAATATTCATTAGATATAAAAAATGATATGGGTATAAAAGTTTTTGAAATGAAATTTGTTGATGATAGTTTTATAGTATACCTATGTGAATCTGTAACTATAACTAAAAGTCTAGACGAAGATTTCTATAATGAATTAGACATAATTATGAATAATGATTACTATTTTTCTAGTCCTTATAGTATGAAAGATAATAATACTATTATTTGGACATCTGATGAAAGTTATGATACTGGTGATAATCTAGATTTAAGCAAGATTAATAGATTAATAATAAAAAAAGAAAGGAATCAATTTCATTTGAGTTATAGTAATCCATATTTTGATAATAATATTTTTCCAAAGCAGTATGGCGTTATACTTTTTTTTCAAGATAAAAATGGTCAATATTCAAGAAATCTAAGAACAAATTCAACATTTCAAAATGACATGATAAGACTATTTAGAAATGTCATAAATAAAAATAAGGTTTTACAAAAGTAAACCTTATTTTTTTATTCCACCAAATCTTCTATCTCTACCATTATATACATCTAGTGCTATATCAAATTCTTTTTCATTAAAATCCGGAAAATATGTTTTTGGAAAATACATTTCTGCATATGAAAGTTGCCATAACATAAAATTACTTAATCTAACTTCTCCACTTGTTCTAATTAATAAATCTATATCTGGTAAATCCTGATATAAGTTTTCTTGAACTAGTTTTTCATCTATATCTTCTATATTTATTTCTTTATTTAATACTTTATTAGCAATCTTCTTAGTCATATCAACTATTTCTAATCTACTACCATAATTTAGGCAAACATTTAGAATTCCTTTTTTATTGTTTTTGGTAAATTCAGTAATATAATCGACTGCTTCTAATACATCTTTTCTTAACCCTTCTCTACTACCAGAAAAAACAAGTTTTACATCATTATCCATAAAATATTTTGAATCACTTTTAAACTTTTTAATTACTAAATTCATCAAGAAACTAACTTCTTCTTCACTTCTCTTAAAATTTTCTGTGGAAAAAACATAAATACTAAGAATATTAACACCTTTATTTAAAATATAAACACTTAGTTTTTTTAAATTTTCATATCCTGCTTTATAACCTTCTGTTCTAATAAGTCCCCTTTCTTTTGCCCATCTACCATTACCATCTAGTATTAAACCAACGTGATGTGGAATTTTTAAATTATCCATTATTTCCTCCTATTTTTTAGATATTCTATAAATCCTATAATTATTTCTTTATCTTCTTCTTTTAACCAATTTATATCATTTAAAGCTTTTTCTGATTCTTCATATAAACTATTAATCATATCTAATGTATATGAATATGCCCCACTATTTTTAAATATTTCTCTTACTTTTGATAAACTATTTTTATCTACTTTTTTACCATATACTTTTAATAATTCATCATAGTATTTTTTATTCTTTTTAGTATAAGCATATAGAAGTGTTTGTTTAAACTCTTCAATATCTGATCCTACAGGCTTTCCTATTTCTTCACCATATATTCCTAACATATCATCTTGTAATTGAAAAGCTATTCCTAGAGTATAACCAATCTTTTCTATATCTTTTAGTTTCTCCTTAGAACATCCTGCTAAAATCATTCCAAGTGATAATGGTCCAACTATTGTATAATAAGCAGTTTTTAATTTATATATTTCTAAAATATTTTCTTCTAAACTATTATTATCTAATTTGAATTCTTCATTAAATGGTAATACTACATCTAATATTTCTCCTCTTATTGTATTAATAACAACTTCATTATAATAATCAAGAATATTACCTAAATTAGAATCATTTTTATAATTATTAGATATTATATAATTAGCCTTATAAAAACCTAAATCACCGATGCATATGGCTAAATTATTAGATAATTCCTTAGATTTAGATGATTTAGTTAGTTTATAATACTTATCATAATTATATGCATGTATAGTTGTTTTTCCTCTTCTTAAATCATCGTTATCTATTATATCATCATGGATAAGAATTGATGTTTGAAACACTTCAAATGCTAAAGCAAGTGGATAACTATAATCAGATTCTTCTTTTATAATCTTATAACCTAGGTTAACAAGTACTCCTCTAATTAGTTTTCCATCACTATTTAAATTGGCAAATTGTTTTAAATTATCCTTAATTATAATACTATTTTCATTTAATAATTCATCGTTAAACTTATCTATATATTTTGCAAGATTAATCTTTGTATTATTATAATACTTTATAAATCCATTCTCTTTCATATAAACCTCTCTCTGCTTGTACTAATTTTATCATATAAGTTTTGAAAATAAAACTTATTTTTTAATTTGACATAATATTTAAAAATGTGCTATAATATCGTCGTTTGTGGTCTAAAAGGGAGATGAAAAAAAATGAGGACTTATAATGATAAAAATACATTAAAAAAACTAAAGAGAGATTTACTATATTTAGGATTTTTTATGACAGCACTAGGTAGCGTTAGTATGAATATCAATGCAGAAGAAAAAAGTGATGAAGAAACTTATAAAATAGTAAGAAATTCTAATCAAGATTTAGAAAGTTTATCAGATATAATCACATATTATTCTAATGTTTTTGGTATAAGAGAAGATATCGTTTATGATACCCTTGAATATAATACAAATTGTTATGAAAATATTGAAGAAAATAATATTGAATTGGAAGTATTAAATACAGTTCGTGATATTTACTATAATTGTAAAGATTATGGATATGAAAAAGATAAAATTAAAACTAATGGTGAATATGCACCTACTAAGTCACCTGAGGAATTAATTGAATATTATAGTGAATTAATTGGAGTTAATAAGTATATCGCTCTTGCTATCTGTTATAATGAATGTGGTTCTGATGTAAATAGTAAAAACTATAGAAAAAATCATAATCCTGCTGGTATTGGACCTCATATGTATTTTGAGAATGCTGAAGTTGGTATAATTTATTATATAAATATGTTAAAGAATGGTTATAACTGTAATACTGATAGCGATGAGAATTTCTTTGGACGTGTTGCTAAAGTATATTGTCCTGAAGAGACTTCTGGTTGGATAAGTCATACTTCATCATTCTACAATAGTATAATTGATGATTATTATCACTATGCACCTGAGGTTAAAGAGAGAATTGAATTTAAAGAGAATAATAAACAATATATAAAAAAGTAGACATTAGTCTACTTTTTTTATTTATTATGGTGCCGAAAGACAGAATTGAACTGTCCGCTGATCCTTACCAAGGATCTGTTTTACCACTAAACTATATCGGCATTAATTAATTTTAGAATTTGTTAAGATAAAATAAAAACGTTGATATTTCAACGTTATTAACAAAATGGTGGAGCATAGCGGGATCGAACCGCTGACCTTCACGGTGCAAACGTGACGCTCTCCCAGCTGAGCTAATGCCCCAGGATTAAGTACTGATAAACCACATCAGCAAGTAAATTATAACATAAATATTTTTTTAAAGTCAATACTTATTCTTAAATTTATTAAATAAAACTTCCCTTTCAGTATGATATTTACCATCTATTTTAAATAAGTGATACTTATTTCTCATCATATCATTAGTACTACTCACATATTTTCTTTTCTTAAAACTATAATTATGCAGATATCTTTCAAGTAAAAATTTATCGTTCAAATACTTTTTATTTTTCCATTCAATATTAACCTTATATATTAAAAAACAGATAATCATAATTATACTTAATGAAAAGTCAGATAATAATAGTTTTATTCCAATAATTGTTATA
This sequence comes from uncultured Erysipelotrichaceae bacterium, assembly GCA_902784095.1. Taxonomy (GTDB): domain Bacteria; phylum Bacillota_I; class Bacilli_A; order RF39; family UBA660; genus UMGS995. The sequence goes on from CACZTK010000018.1 coordinate 24,575, forward strand.
GCGATATAAGAAATAATCAAAGTAATATTTAAACTTCTTTTAAAAGAACTTATATATGATAATAATATATTAATTAGTTTTCCTCCATCTAATGGGTATATAGGTAATAAATTAAATCCTAAAATAGTATAATTATATATTTCTATAATTTTACTATAATGATTAAAGAATAACAATCTTTCTAAAACAAGAGCAAATAAAAACTGCGATAATGGTCCAAGTACTAATATTAATAATTCTTTTTCTAATCGTTCATTTAACTCTATATTAAACATAGAAATACCACCAAATGGATAAATATATATTTTGTCTAACTCTATTCTTAAAACACTTGCGGTTAAAAAATGACCTAATTCATGAATTAGTATCAATAAAAATATAATAATAAATTGAACAAAGGAAGCTGTTAAAAATGCTATTAAAGCAAAAAAAAGAAACAATGGACTTATATAAGTATATTTAAATATATTTTTTATAATCTAAATACTTTCCTTCCTTTTCAAAAACCATATATAATTTTTTATCAATTGTTTCTCCTAATAATTTTCCTTTTTCAACATAATCATATAGTTTTATATCAGTTATTTTAATATTTGAATACCAAACATCTATACCATTCACTTGTTCTATAATTATAGTATTCCCATATCCTTCCTTTTCACCTATAAAAACAACAATACCACTTTCTAAGTTAGGAACTAGATACTTATCACTGACTGATAATTCTACTCCTTCCTTATAAACATTTGCCTTTTCATAATCAAGTTTTTCATTAAATACTTTCTCTTCTGGCGGAACAATTTTATCAATTGATAATATTTTTCCAAAGTATTTATCATAAATATTTTTTATTTTTATAAAATTAATATTATCCTCATAAACATATTTAATAATCTTATTCTTAAAATTTGGTTTTTCCTTAATAACTATTAAACATGACAAAACTAAAATTACTATCATTAAACACTTACTAATAAATATTTTAACTTTTTTCTTCAATACTAATTTCTTTGTAATCTTTTTTCTACTACGATATTCATCTATATTCATATTATTCTCCTAATTAATAATATGATAAAAAAAAAGAAATATTCTAGTTTAAACTAACTTTTAAATATTTCTTAGGTATGAATTTTAAAATTATAAATACTAATTCTCCATAAATTAAATTTAATAATAAACTATGAGTAATCTTATAAACTAATTTTTCAAGTGTAACAGGTACTAGATTAAATACAACTATTCCACATGCTGTTAATGTTTCATATAATACTATAGTTATTATTATTCCTATTAATACTTTAATATATCCTGTACCAAATACTTTATACAATTTTAAAGTAATAAGCCCTAATAATAAAAATATTAAACCATTGAAGAATAGTAAATTAGTATAGAAAAGATCATAGATAACTCCTGTTACAAATGAATATATTAAGTATTTCTTTTTTTCTTTGTAAAAGAATGGACATATAAGTACTAGAGATGTAATAGTTAATAGTGGTGTAAATAATGATAAGTCAGAAACCATATATGATAGATAATTAGTTAAAATTCCATCTAATAAAAATGAAATAATTAGAATAGTATTACTTATCATTTTTCTTCTCCTTTAAAACTGTTACATAATGAACATTATTAAAATCTTGAGAAGTTTCTATGTATACATTTTTACTTAAATTAAATTTATCATTTTCTACTTTTTTAACAGTTCCTATATAAATTCCTTTCGGTTCTTTACCACCTAAACCACTAGTAGTAACTACATCCTT
>CACZTK010000019.1 GCA_902784095.1 uncultured Erysipelotrichaceae bacterium
ATTTATGCAATCAAATATATCTCCTCAATTTGCTCAAATAATAATGAGAGCAGGAGATTCTATGACAAATGGTATTACTCCATTACTAGGCTATTTTGCAATCTATATTGGATATTTAAATATATATAATTTTGATAGAACAAAGCCAATAACAATAAGAAAATCAATTAGTATGATTCTTCCATATTTTGGAATAATATTTGCAACATGGTTATTATTAATAATAGGTTGGTATATCATAGGATTACCAATAGGTCCTGGAGTATCACCTACAATATAAAATTTTCGCGCTACGCTTCGTTAAAAATAGAATAAAACTTGAGTATAATTACCTATTATATTTAAGTTTTTTTTATTTTTAATATTGACTTGCCCCCCTCCACAAGATACAATAAGAGTAGAAAAATAAAGGGTGATAGAATGAAAAAAATAGGTAAATTTATAAAGTCAAATATCAAAACAGTAATAGCATTTACTCTAGGTTTAGTAATAGCAGGAGGAAGTGCAGCAGTAGTATCAGCAATATCAGGAAGTCAAGTAACATATACAGATACAAATAACATAGGAGCAACAACAGTCCAAGGAGCAATAGATAAATTATACACACTAGCAAATCAACCAAAAGGAAAAAATAATACAGTGTATTTTGCATATGGGGAACCAACGACATCTTCAACAACAAATTATACAACCCTAAATAAGAAAACATTTATAGCATTAAACGGAGGACAAAAATCAGTGTGTATTATAAGAAATAGTAGATTACATTGCTTTGATAATAATAACTATGCTATAGAAAAAGATCATATTCAACAAGTATTCTCAGATTTGATGAGCTGCAATGTGAGCTCGTCCGACGTGAGCTGTAATGCTCTCGATTTCAACTGCCTCGTCCGCTCGAATGGCTACGTGAGCTGCTACGATGGCGGTACTCTCGAGGGCTGTTTCGTGACTACGGATGGCTCAGTCTACTGTGGCTAGTAGTCTCGCGCCCCGGTATCTAGAAGTCTTGAATCTATCTTTGCGAAAGCAAAGATATTGAGGAGCGAAAGCGACGAATAGTGCCGTATAATAATATTTATATAACAGTAAAATAATTAATTATGTATTAATATATTTTACCAATATAAATAGTATTACTTTTAGGAATTAGAAATAATTCTTTTTTTATTGCTTGATAAAGAGTTAAAAATTTAATATAATATAGCAAGGGGAATGATTATATGAATATATATACAAATACAAAAAAAGGTATTAAAGTAAGAACGGTAGAGGTAAGGGATATTCCTAATATTCTTCAAATTGTAAATAGAGAAGATTTTGGATATGTAGGACTTGATGCAGATTGTGGAGTAAATGTTTATGATACTCATAAATTACTTGATATGATTGTTAATAAAGACATAATGTCTTCTGAAGGATTAATAATAGAAGAACATGGAAACTTTAGAGGTTATGCAATAGTCGATAGACCATCAGAGAATACTTATTATGTTTCTCAAATAGCTGTATCATCAGAACATAGAAGAAAAGGGCATGGAACAATTTTAATGAATGTTATAAAAAAACTAGCTAATCAGGATATGAGTACTATAAGATTAACTTGTAAGAGTTATTCTGGTTCAAGATTATTTGATAGAATGAGAATTCATAGTGATGGAGGATATAGTTCTTCAAGATATAGTTTTGATACAGAAACGCCAATTCAAAATGAATTACCAAGAATTTTTCCTTATTATAGTATGATAAGAGAAGAAAATGAGAAAAAATCGGAAGAAAAAGTGAAAAAATTTTCAAAATTTCTAAAATCAGATTTAGGTAGAAGAATAAGTAATATATAGAAAGGAATGATTATATGAGTTTAACAGCAGGAATAGTTGGACTTCCAAATGTAGGTAAGTCAACTTTATTTAATGCAATTACTAATCAAAAAATATTAGCAGAAAACTACCCTTTTGCAACAATAGAACCAAATGTTGGAGTAGTAACAGTTCCAGATGAAAGAATGGATAGATTAAAGGAAATGTATGATCCAAATAGATTTATACCAACTGCATATGAATTTACTGATATTGCAGGGCTTGTAAAAGGAGCATCACAAGGAGAAGGTTTAGGTAATAAATTTTTATCTCACATTAGAGAAGTAGATGCTATTGTTGAAGTAGTTAGATGTTTTGAAAATGGAAAAATAATTCATGTAGATGGTAATGTAGATCCATTAAGGGATATTGAAACAATTAATTTAGAACTTGCAATTAGCGATTTAGATATTATTAATAATAGATTAGATCGTGTTTCTAAAAAGGCAAGAACTACAAAGGATAAAGATACTTTATTAGAAGTAGAAGCCTTAGAAAAAGCAAAAGATGCACTAGAAAAGAATATTCCATTAAGACAAGTAGACTTTACTGATGAAGAAAAGAAAGTATTAAAATCATATAGTTTTTTAACTATTAAGCCAATTATTTATCTTGCAAATATTTCTGAGGAAGAATTAGGTATGGAAGATAATAATTATGTAAAAGTAGTTAAAGAATATGCAGATAAAGAAAATTCTAAAGTAGTTAGTCTATGTGCTAAAACAGAAGAAGATTTATCAGAATTAAGTGATGAAGATAAACAAGAAATGTTAGAGGCATTGGGATTAGAAAATTCAGGATTAGATAATTTAATTAAAACTACATATGATATATTAGGACTTGCAACATACTTTACTGTAGGAAAAGATGAAGTTAGAGCATGGACTTTTAGAAAAGGAATGAATGCTAAAGAATGTGCTGGAATCATTCATACAGATTTTGAAAAAGGCTTTATTAGAGCAGAGGTAATATCATATACTGATTTAATTGAATGTGGTTCAGAATTAAAAGTAAAAGAAGCAGGAAAAGCAAGACTTGAAGGAAAAGAGTATTTAATGCAAGATGGGGATATCTGTCACTTTAGATTTAATGTATAATAAAAACAAGGAATTCCTTGTTTTATTTTTGACTTATTTGATATTCACCTTCTAATGGCTTTACAACACCATTATAAGCATCTTCAAAACTAGAGTATGCATATATATAAGTTGTTTTTTCAGAATTGAAATAATACTCTGGTGCAGGATTTTTACCATATAATAAATGAGTATCATTATTAATATTATTATATATCATAGGTATATATACAGTTTGTACATCTGATTGATTCCAAAAATTATGATATTTTGTTCTATATATTGTAATAACTGAATTTGTTCCTTCTTTATAAGCAAAGTAGATTTTTTCTAGATTCATGGAATCACAATTTTGGAAAGAATATTGTAAGTCTGATTTTCCTTTTGCTAGTTGTTTAGAGTAAAAACTAGAATTATATTTTATTCTTTCAATAACCTCTTGATCTAAATCATCTATACTAGTAATCGTTTGTGTTGTTTCTACATCACTTGATCTTTCCATATCTTCTATAGCAGAATGAGTAACTTGATCATGTATTGCATTTGGTATAGTAAACATAGATGCAAAAATTATTGTAATAAACATCATAACAAACACTATACCTGGTAGAAATGTAGGAATAAACATTGAAATTAAAACTATAGCTAGAGCTTTACTTTTATTAGCATTTAATCTATAACGATCAGCAATATTATTAGTTCTAATATTTTCATCACGTTCAATTACAAAACTTCTTTTACAATATTCACACCTGCAAGTTCTATCGTTTTCACCAAATTCTAAACTAGCCCCACAATTAGGACACTTTTTTTCAATAAGTCTCATATTTTCTCACCAACAACATTATATCAATAAATTTATAAATTAACTAGACATTATTTATATTTTTTGCTATAATACTTACGAGTATTTTAAGTACTCCTTACTCAAGTTTTGAGTCATAAGTCCAAAAGGAGGTGTAGACGAATGAATAATTATGAAATAATGTTTATCGTTAAACCAGATATGGAAGAAGCAGAAATCAAAAAAACTGCAGATTCTTTAAAGAAGGTATTAACTGATAAAAAAGCAAAAGTTGTTGAAGAAAAAGCTATGGGACAAAGAGACTTAGCTTATGAAATCAATAAGTTCAAAACAGGTTATTATTTCTTATTTGTAGTAGAAGCAGGTAGTGACGCTATTGAAGAATTTAACCGTGTTGTTGGAATCAACGAAAGTGTAATACGTCATTTAGTAGTAAAAAAAGAAGATTAATAATATAAAATAAAGAGGTAATTATCATGAATAAAGTTTTTTTAATAGGTAGATTAACAAAAGATCCAGAATTAAGATATACAGGAAATAATACACCTGTAGCTAGTTTTACACTAGCAGTAAATAGAGCATATACAAATCAATCAGGAGAAAGAGAAGCAGACTTCATTAATGTAGTTGTATGGAGAAAACAAGCTGAAAATGTTAAAAATTATTTATCGCAAGGAAGCCAAGCAGCTGTAGATGGTCGTATCCAAACACGTAGTTATGATGATAACAATGGACAAAGAAGATATGTAACTGAAGTAATTGCAGATAATGTTGAATTCTTAGGTTCAAAAGGTTCTAATTCAAATGGAGGAAGTTCAAGTTCTGACTCAATGCCAAATGAACCAACACCATATGATTTTGGAAAAGAACCAGAAGCATCAGGAACTAGTGTAGATAGTAATCCTTTCGCAGACTTTGGATCTAGTATTGAAATAAGTGATGATGAATTACCATTCTAAAAAGGAGGTATAAATTATGGCAGAATTTTATCGTAAAAAGAAAAAAGTATGTATGATGTGTACTGGTAAAACAGTTGATTATAAAGACCCTGAAATTTTAAGAAAGTATATTAATGAAAAGGGAAAAATTTTACCAAGACGTGTAACTGGTAACTGTGCTCGTCATCAAAGATTTATTGCTCAACAAGTTAAGAGAGCACGTGCAATCGCATTATTACCATATACAAAATAATACAAAAAACAATACTCGTTATTGTTTTTTTTATCGTTTATTTTTATCGACAAATACTATAAATTATTATATAATATAAATGTATATTTTTATGGAGGCAGTTATGGAAATAGTAAAGAAAAGGAAAGTATTATTTAAAAAAATTAAGCATGCAAAAAAAATCTTTATAATGGCACATAAAAACTTAGATTTAGACGCATTAGGAAGTTCTATAGGTTTATATAAAATATTAAAACAAAAGAAAAAAGAATGCTATATCATAATAGATGATACTAAACATGAGTTGGGTGTTGAAAAAATATTAAAAGAATTAGATGGTTGTATCGATATAATAAAAGGTGAAAAGGTAAAACAAAAACTTCATAAAAATGAAAAGAGTAATTTATTAATAATATTAGATACGAATAAAAAGGATTTAGTTCAAAACGAAGATATATTAAAATTAATTGAAAATAAAGTAATTATTGATCATCATAAATTAGGAAAAAATTCTATTAAAGATGTATTTATTATTCAAGATGAAGAATCATCATCTACTTGTGAAATGATAACAAACTTAATAGAAGCATATGATGTTGATATTGATCCTTATTTTGCAACAATTCTTTTATCAGGAATAGTATTAGATACAAATAACTTTATGTTAAAAACAAGTAAAGAAACATTCTATACAGCATACTATTTAACTAGTTTAGGAGCAAGTGCAAAAAAAGTTCAATACTTACTTAAACAAGATATTAAAGAGTATACTGAGCGTCAAAAATTATTATCTAAAGTTGAGGTTGTAAATGATAAGATTGCCTTTGCAAAAGCAGCAGCTACTACAATATATAGAAGAGAGGAACTAGCAAAACTTGCTGATACATTATTATTCTTTAATAATATAGAAGCATCATTTGTCATAGGAAAAATAAGTAAAGATGTAGTAGGAGTAAGTGCAAGAAGCCTTGGTAACCACAATATTTTAGAGATTTTAGAAAAACTTGGTGGTGGCGGAGACGAAGAAGCAGGTGCTGTAACTTTCAAAAAGAAGACTATCAGTCAAGTTGAAAAATTATTAAAAGCAGAAATTAAAAAACAAGAAGGTGAGTAAGATGCAAGTAATATTCATTAAAGATTTAAGAAAGCAGGGTAAAAAGGGTGAAATAAAGACAGTAAAGGATGGTTATGCACAAAATTTCTTGATAAGAAATGGTTATGCAGTTCCTGTTAATGAACATAATCTAAATGAATTAAATAATCAAAATAAAAAAGAACAAGCTCAAGATGAAAAAAATAAAGAAGAAGCAACAAAATTAAAAGAAAAATTAGAAAAAATAGAATTAGATTTTAAAGTAAAAACAGGTGCTGGAGACAAAGTCTTCGGTAGTATCAGTGCTAAACAAATAAAAGAAGAATTAGATAAAAAAGGGTATAAAATAGATAAAAAGCAAATTGAATTAAACCAATCAATTTCAAGTTTAGGTTATCATGATGTAAATATAAATCTTTATGGTAATATAAATGCTAAAGTAAAAGTTCATGTTATAAAGTAGGTGATATTATGGCATTAAAAACATTGCCTAATAATTTAGAAGCAGAACAATCTGTTTTAGGATCATGTTTTCTATCAAAGTATGCACTACAAAGAGCAAGTGAGACTTTGACAGAAGAATCTTTTTATAATGAAAAAAATGCTAAAATCTTTTCTTCTTTAGTATCATTACTTGATGAAAAAACACCAATTGATATTACAACAGTAACTAGTGATTTAAAAAAGAAAAAGATTTTAAATGAAGTTGGAGGAGTTGAATATTTAACAGAAATATTAAACTTTGTTCCAACAGCAACTAATGTAGATTATTATATTAAAAGTGTTGAAGATGCAGCAGTACTTAGAAGATTAATAGAAACAGCAACAGAAATAGCAAGTAACGGTTATGATACAGAAGAAGATGTTAATGAAACACTTGATAATGCAGAAAAGAAAATTTTAAATATAGTAAAAACTAGAAAATCATCTGAATTTAAAACAATAAAAGAAGTATTAATAAAGACAGAATCAGATTTAGAGAAACTAGCAGAGACTAAAGGTGAAATCACAGGTCTTGCTACTGGATGGTATGATTTTGATAAGTTAACAGCAGGGTTACATGAAAATGAGTTCATTATTATCGCAGCACGTCCTGCCATGGGAAAAACAGCTTTTGCACTTAATATGGCTACACACATTGCCATGAATACAACAAAGTCAGTTGCACTATTTAACTTGGAAATGGGTGCAGAACAATTAGCACTTCGTATTTTATCATCACTTGGTCAAATTGAGGGATATAAATTGCGTACAGGTAATTTATTAAATGATGACTGGAAAAGAGTAAATGAGGCAACTGCTCAGTTATCTGATACAAATCTATTTATTGATGATACTCCTGGTATTACTATAGGAGAGATAAGAGCAAAATGTCGTAGACTTGCTAGTAGTGAAAAAGGATTAGGATTAGTCATTATCGACTACTTACAATTAATTTCAGGTGGTAAAAACTATGGAGCTAATCGTCAACAAGAAGTTTCTGATATATCAAGAAGTTTAAAGACATTAGCAATGGAATTACATGTACCAGTTATTGCTTTAGCACAACTTTCACGTGGAGTGGAAGCTCGTGAAGATAAAAGACCAATAATGAGCGATTTACGTG
>CACZTK010000020.1 GCA_902784095.1 uncultured Erysipelotrichaceae bacterium
ACTTGTCTCCTGTACAGTATCGATTAAAATATTCAAATTAATTTATCTTTTTATTTAGTGAGTACTTGACAGGTACTAGTATCTAATTTCTCTTTTTTATTATTCGGATGGAATTAAATACAATACCTTATATGCAACACCATCAATAGTTTCTGTGTCATTTTTTATTTCTGTATTATTTTCTATTACTGTTAGTTTTGTAGCATCGCTTATTGCTTTTGATTTTCCTTTTACAATACCATCATATAATGAGAAAGTAGGAGTAGTTAAAATACCATTGTCTTTTCCTTGAATTACTGGAGTAGTAGTGTCTACTGTTCCATCGCTAGTACCTATTACCAGAGTACCAGATGCATTGTTAATTGCTGAATGTCCGGTAGAGATAATAGTTCCTCCAGTTATCGTTAATCTTCCATTATTTAGGTTCTGGATTGTTGATCTTAGTGTTGATGAAGAACTTAGGTATACATTTCCTGAGATTGTTGCTGTACCACCATCGTTATATAAAGCTTGTTTTGTAGTTGCTTCAATTGTTATTCCTCCTGTTATTTCTATAACACCTGGAGAATTATTATCAATTACGGAGTTAGTACTAGTGTTAATTAATCTTCCATTTATTATTTTTAAGGTACCTTCATTTTTTAGAGTAGGACTAGCTCCATTGTTTCTTATAATGTAATTATTAAGATCTAACAGAATATTTTTTCCTGTAGGTATTGTTATTAATTCATTTACATCGTTTAAAAGCGTAATAGTTTGTTGAACTCCATCAGCAGGGATTGCATTAATTGCATCACTTATACTTGGATAGTATGTATCTCCTATTTTTGCAACATTATTAACACTCCATTTAGCATAATATGTAGTATCACTAGTAGGAATAGTATTTTTATTAATCATTGTTGTAAATGTTAAGTCGGTATACCAACCTTGAAATAATTTTCCTTCATTACTTGGTGTTGGCAGATTACCAATAGCTGTGTGTGCTTGTACTGTTCTAGTTGTTTCTGAAACTGTACCACCATTCGGATTAAATGTTATATTATAAGTATTTGGTTGGTATGTACCCAATTTTACATACATATGTGATAAGGTTGCTTTTAAATGACGCATTGCATTGCCATTTTCATCAGGTGCAGCTCCAAACCATGCTGTTGTATCAAATTGTTGATTAAAATTAGTCATATCTTGTAGTTGTATTAGTTCTTGTTCATTTATTGAATAATAGATAACGTTATCAGTTCTTATTATTTTAACAGAGCACGGAATTGAACAATTAATAGTCTTTGCGACTTTAGTTCCCTTATTAATGGATTGAGTAAGCTCAAAACCATTATTATTAGTTGTTTTTCTAAATACGAGACCTGGCCATTTTAGAGATTCTTTTTCATATTTAGAATTAAAGAATACAGCTTGAGCAGCTTCCTGATTTGATGCAACATACTCTTCAATTATAAATCCGACTTCATAATCTTTCTGATAGTTTTCCATATTATATAGAGGTATTCCTGTATCAATATAGTATTTGTCATGGAATTCTGTACAATCTTCTCCTGTGATAGTTCCTGTTGAACCATTAAATGTGCAAGCACCTTCATGACTGAAAGTTGTAGTGACTGGATCTATAATATAATCATCAAATACAAATTTTATTTTAGAATTTAATCCAGTGTCTTCTGGATTTGTAACACCATCTTTATACTTAAATTTTATTTGAAAATCAACTGATTCTCCAGCTTCAATTACATCATCAATTGCAAGCCCTTCAATAGTATATTCAACATCTTCATTCGAAAAAACTTCATCTACTATTTGAGTTAACACTTTATCTATTTGTCCGAAATTTGTAATATTAACATCATATATGGCAATACCATTCGTATTAGTAAAATCTAATGAAACAGTTATAGAATCCATAGTATGACTTTTACTATTTTCATCAACATCAGTTAGACTATTACTTTCGATGGAAGTAACTCTAATCATTCCAACAGGCTTAAAACTAGCATATCCATTTATAGATAGTGCAGTTGATAGTGAAGAAAAACCAACGCTAATGAAAAGAATACATATAAATAGTATTGCAATACTAGATTTAAATATTAAACTTTTACGTGGACTGAAACGTATTTTTTTTATTATATTCATGATATCACCTTAGTATAATTATACAATAATTGTGTTTATATTGCACTAAAAATATTCAGTTAATTAAAAATAAATAATCTAATTAATAAAATCATCCACTAATAGTGGTTTTTTTTTAATTTTTATGTTATCCTAATACTAGAATAATAGAAAGGGTTGGTTATATGTATCCATTAGGTAAGCAATTTGCAATTAATGATTCTAAATCAAGAGCAGAAGAAAAAGCCATTTTTAAGGGACCTAATTATCGTATAAGTATTATAACTGAAAGAGTTGTAAGACTTGAATATAATCCTAGTGGTAAATTTGTTGATGAACCAACTCAACTTATACAAACAAGAAATTTAGGTTTTCCAAATTTTAGAGTTAATCAAGACCAAAATTTTATTGAAATCACAACTAAATATTTTAAACTCTTATATATAAAAAGACAGCCTTTTATAGGTCCTAAGACTGCTCCTAATAAAAACTTAAAAATTACATTGATGTCTAGAGATCCAGCTCGTCAAAGAGAATGGTATTTTATGCATCCAGAAGCTAGAAATATGAATGGTAATATGGTATCTATAGATGTTCCATGTGATAAGTCATTGCAACATGGATTATATTCTTTAGAAGGTTTTGCATCAATAAACGATACTCCAAATAAGTTATTAAGTGTTGATGGTACTCCAAAAGATAGGGAACCTAATACAATAGATGTTTATGTATTTATGTATGATAATGATTTTAAACAAGCCTTACAAGATTATTTTAAGATGACAGGATATCCTGAATTAATTCCAAGATATGCTTTAGGTAACTGGTGGAGTAGAAATACGGATTATAATGATGAGTCATTAAAAGAAGTAATTAGACGCTTTGAAAAGAAGAAAATACCATTATCTATACTTTTACTTGATAATGATTGGCATTATAGAAATGTTGGACAATATAAGGATTTAAAGACAGGATTTACTTTTAATAAGAGTCTATTTCCTAATCCTCAAAATACAATAGATGAGATTCATAAAAAGGGTATTAGATTTGGACTTGTTATTGATCCAGAAGAAGGAATATTTCCACACGAGACTATGTATCCTACTGCTGCTCAATACTTGGAAGTTACAAATAATAAAATTATTAATTTTGATCCACTTAATCCAAGAGTTTTAGATGTATATTTTAAAGTAATGCTTCATCCTCTTGAACAGTTAGGAGTAGATTTTTTCTGGAGTGATTATAAGGGACATTCTAATTTAACAAATCTATGGTTTTATAATCATTACTTATATCTTGATTCTGGTAGAAATGCAGAACAAAGAAGTATGATGCTTGCACGTGGAGGTATTTTTGCTCCACACAGATATCCTATTCTTTATGGTGGATCTAGTAGTATTAGTTGGGAGGATTTAGCAAAACTTCCAGGTTATTATTTAAATGCTGCTAATATGGGAGTATCATTTTGGAGTCATGATGTTGGTGGTAACCATGGTGGTATTGAAGAAGATGAATTATATATAAGATATTTGCAATTGAGTGTTTTTTCTCCTATATTAAGATTTCATGGAGCAAGAGGACCATATTATAAAAAAGAACCATGGTTATGGGATTTTGAAACACAAAATATTGCAGCAGATTATTTAAGACTTCGTCATAGATTAATACCATATTTGTATACAGAATCATATAATTATACAAAATCAGGAATTCCGTTAGTTCAACCTTTCTACTATAATTATATGTGGACTTATGACGATGATTTATATAAGAATCAATATTATTTTGGTTCACAATTATTAGTTTGTCCTATTTTAACTAAGATGGATAAAATAATGAATCGTACTATTCATAGATTCTTTATACCAGAAGGTATTTGGTATGACTTTACAACAGGTAAGAAATTTCCTGGTAATAAAAAGTATATTTCATTCTATAAAGAAGAAGATTATCCAGTATTTGCACATGCCGGTTCAATAATTCCACTTTCTAATAGAAGTGATTATAATAATACTGGTATAGCAACGGATTTAGAAATTCAAATATTCCCAGGAGTATCTAATACATATAATTTATATGATGATGATGGAGTTACATCTTTATATAAAGATGGGTACTATTTAAAAACATCAATTGATTACAATTATTTAAAAAATAACTATACAGTAATTATTAGATCAATTGAAGGAAAAAGTGGCATAGTTCCAGCTAAGAGAAATTATAAAATAGTATTTAGAAACACAAAAGAAGCAGAAAGTGTTACTGCATATTATAATGGAGTTCCATGTTCATTTAGAAAAGAATTTGATGGAAATGATTTCAGTGTTGAAGTAAATGGGGTTCCAACTATTGGTCAATTGACTATTAATTGTCGTGGTAAAGATATTGAAATAGATGCTGTACGTGTCATAAATGATGATGTTAAGAGTATTTTGATGGACTTAAAGATTAATACTTATCTAAAAGAAGATATCGCAGATATTATGTTCTCTGAACTAAGTATTAGTAAGAAAAGAATTGAAGTCAGAAAACTAAGAAGAAAAGGTTTATCACGTGCTCATGTTAATTTATTCTTAAAATTACTTGAATATATTAGTGAATTTTAGTATAATAGGTTAAAATATTTTAAATATTGGTAGTAGTAGTAATAATTTATTTTGATTTCAGAGAGTCTATGGTTGGTGAAAATAGATACAGAATGATTATGAACTTGATTACCTATAAGTATTTTGGGTGAACCGTTATCTCTATTAAAGCTGCATGATATTCATGAAGTAAGGTGGTACCGCGATATAATCGTCCTTATGTTATAAGGGCGTTTTTTATTTATGAAAAGGAGGAAATAAAATTTGGAACAAGTTGCATTATTCTTTATGACTTATATTTTTGTTTTTATCCTATATCGTTTTTTTATTATCAGAAAAACTAAAGAGAAAAAGCAAAAGAAAAAAAGATTTATAAAGTTTAAAAAGAATAAAAAAACTAGGAAAACTAAAAATACTAAGCCAATAGAAGTTAGCTTGTTAGAAACTAAGTATAATTTAGATTTAGAAAAGATTGATTATGACAAACTGTTACTAATTATCTCATTGGTTAGTTCATTAGATATAACAATAATAATAACATTAGTTTTAATATTTAATAGTTATATTTTTAAAGTATTAGTTGGATTTATTTTGACTTTTCCTGTAATACTTGTTAGTTATGAGTTTATTGGAAGATATTATAAAAAGAAGGGAATGACAAAAAATGATTAATTTTAAAGAAGTAGAAAAGAAATGGCAAGAGTATTGGGACAATAACGAAACATTTAAAGCCATTAATGGTTCAGATAAGAAACCATACTATGTGTTAGTTGAGTTTCCATATCCAAGTGGATCAGGCTTACATGTAGGGCATGTTAGAAGTTATACTGCACATGATGCTATGGCTAGAATGAAAAGAATGCAAGGAGAAAATGTATTATTTCCTATGGGATTTGATGCTTTTGGTGCGCCAGCTGAACAATATGCTATAAAAAATCATATTCATCCAAGTGAAGCAGTTAAAGAAAACATAAAAACATTTAAAGGACAAATGAAGAAAATGGGATTTTCTTTTGATTGGTCTCGTGAATTTTCAACAACAGATCCAGAATATTACAAATGGACTCAATGGCAATTTTTAAAGTTCTTTGAACATGGAATGGCTTATAAAGCAAAGAAAAATATTAACTGGTGTCCAAAATGTAAGATGGGACTATCTAATGAAGATTCATCAGGTGGTGTTTGTGAACGTTGTGGAACAGAGGTAGAACAAAGAGAAAAAGAACAATGGATGCTTAGAATGAGTGATTATGCTGAAGACTTATTAAAAGGTTTAGATGATACTCATTTTGCAGATAGAGTTAAACTTGGTCAAATTAATTGGATTGGTAA
>CACZTK010000021.1 GCA_902784095.1 uncultured Erysipelotrichaceae bacterium
AAGTAGAACCTTGTCCTTTATGGTGAGCAAATAATTGGATATCTAACTTTAAAAATCTCATGACTTTTCCTCCTTATTTAACTTCTACATTACCTTTATAATTTTTTTCTAATTCTTTTAATAAATTTATCATATTTCGAATTAAAACTTGAGTAGTTCTATCAGTACTTAAAATAGTTATAGTTAAACCTTTATTACTTACTAAATAGTTAATACTCTCACGGTCTATTGCTAATAAACCATTAATTGTAGTAGTAACAATACTACTTGCAGCACTACAAACTATATCTTTTCCATATTCATCATACATTGCATGACCTAAAATAGAAATTTTCTCAAAGTTTGCACCCTTTTTTGTTATTCTAACCTTTATCATAATTAACCATTAATCTTAGTAATTCTGATCTTTGTATATGGTTGTCTATGTCCTTGAGTTTTACGGTTAGATCTATCTTTACTCTTATATTTAAAGATTCTTATTTTTCTTTGCTTACCATTTTTTAGTACTTCACCTAAAACAGTAGCACCTTCAAGATATGGATTACCAACTTTACTATCAAGCATTAATACTTGATCAAAGCTAACAGTATCTCCAGGATTAGCATTTAATTTTTCAACGAAAATTTCATCATTTTCTTTAACAAAATATTGCTTTCCACCAACTTTTATTACAGCGTTCATTAATATACCTCCTTTTATTAAAACTTAAGACTCGCTCTTAAGGTACAAGTATACTTGTTTTTACCTTTTCAATGCGGTTTGAGCGTGAGGCGTCAAACACAATGATTATATCATATAAAACCGTATATTGTCAAATTATTTCTTTATCTTGCTTTTGTTATTAGAAACAATAATTTTTGAATTACAATCACATAATTCATTTACAATACTTATTGTTTTATAGCAGACATTCTTGATATCAAGATAATAATTGCTTAAATCATTTAAAGTATCTATTAAAGATTCTTTTTTATAGTCATAATAATCAAATATCTCATCATTTTTATACTCTCTAGTATTAGTTGTAGATGTTTCTATATCAATCCCTTTATTATTAGGCTCATCAATAGATACCCACAATATTACTTCACTTTTCTTCCCTATTATAATGAAATTATTTAATACGTTAGCAAAATCATCACTATCATATCCTAAAATTAAACTAATGTCATCTGTATCATATGTTGCTATATCCTTACTTTTAGATATAAACTGCTGAATACTTGGTAATAATAAATATTTATTATTAGATTCAGTACAACTATTTTCCAAAGGCATAAAACTAGAATCAAAATAATACCATAATGGTTCTGCTATTTCAGATTGTATTATTGATACTAATTCCATTTCTCTATAATCATTTATTCTACTTTGCAAATATCCATTTGAAATCTCCTTTATATAATTATTTATTATAAAAATCTATAATTTTTTGTTTTCTTTTTGATTTTACTCTATCAAAACTAATTACATTGCTACTGGTATCTATTTTTTCATGTTCTACAACATCTACAGTATCAACTACCTTATATCCATTCTTTTCCATATATTCTTTTAAAACAGGTTCTTTATCTACATCAATATCGTCATCGACAATAAATAAACTAGAATTTTTATTCTTACAACCATAACTTCCATCATCATTAGCTAGAATACTAACTGCATCAATACTCATTGTTTCTCTAATTCTTTCAGCTATTTCTATTATATTATTAATAGAAATAATATTTGATTCTAAATATTTAAGGGATTTTATATAAGTTTCAAGATCAATACATTCTTCTTCATATACTAAGCTTCTTGCAATTGCATATTTATTAAGAGTTATCATATCACCCATAAAGAATCCGTCTAAATCTTGTTCAATATAATATGCACCTATAGTATCAAAAAACAATTCCCATTCTCCACTATCAATTTCAACTACTTTCATGTCATAAATCAATCCATATATATCAATATCAGCAACCAAAACTTCCAAGACATCATCCAAAGTATAATCTTCTTCAATATAGCCATCATCAAAATCTTCTTCTTTATCAACAACAGAAAGACTTTTTTCATTATCTTCATATGATTTCAATAAATTCTTAAATTTATTCATTTGATATTTATAATCATCTCTTAGAAAAAAATCTCCAAATCTAATTTCACCATTTTTTAAGTATCCATCTAATACTTGAACATTAACTATTTCTAAATTAAGACTATCTATTTCTTCAAACATGCTACCACCCCAACTTAGTACTGTATTATACAAAATAAACATAAAAAAATCAACTAATTATAGTTGATCATTGAAATATATCGTTTTATCTAATACTTGTTTTACATCTCTTTCATTAAATGGTTTTACAAGTATATCTATTACTCCATAGGAGAATACTTTATCCCTAGTCTCCTTAGAGTTATCACTAGTAATAATTGAAACAGGAATTAATGAGAATAAGTTATTTGTCTTAAAATAATCTAACACCTCAAACCCATTCATTCCTGGCATATTTAAATCTAATAGTACTGCAACTATTTTATGATTGCTATTATTTGAAATGTAATTAATTGCGTCGTGACCATCATGTGCAATTAAAACATTATACTCACTGCTAAATATTTTTTGAACAAAATTTCTTGTAACATTTGAATCATCTACTACTAAAATAGTTTTATCTTTAACTTCATTAGTTGATACATTTTGTGTATTATCAGTTACCTCTTCACCTCTATAACTTTTTACTACTGACAATATTCTATTTGCTTCAGATAATAGTTCATCATAATGATCCATAACATAAAACATATTATTTTTTTTACTTTCCATCTCATGATTGAATGCAAGTTCAGCTAACTTTGTAAATCCAAAATATTTTGAATCACTTTTTAAAGCATGAACTTCTATTGCATAATTTGCCATATCTGATACTTCTTTGAACTTTTTAATACGCTCTAATCTATTTCCTATTTCAGATAAAAAATCATTTAAAGTATCATTATACATATCCATATCACCAAATAATTCTAAGGCTTTATCTACATCTACACCATTTGATTTTAAAAATTCTGCATTCTTCATATAACTAACCTTCTTTTCTTGCAATAGTCTTTTCTACAACCATTTTAACATTATTCATATTAAATGGTTTATTAAGCATATCAACTATATCATAGGAAAATGCCTTATCAATTGATTCTTTATCATTTGATCCAGATATGATAGATACTGGAACTTTCTTGAATAAATCATGTTCTTTAAAATAATCTAATACTTGAAAGCCATCAACATTAGGCATATTTAAATCTAAAAGTAAAGCCGAAATAGTGTTATTAGAGTTAATTATGTTTATAACTTCTTTACCATCACTAGCCATTAATATATTATATTCCTTATTAAATATTTCACTAACAAAATCTCTAATAATTGAAGAATCATCTGCAACAAGAATTGATTTATTTAGTTTAGCCATATCTTCAGTAGATACTACTGTAACTTCTTCTTTAGGTTTATTTTCTTCACTACCATTACTACTCTTAAAATATTTAACAATCTCAGTAATAACTCTATTAGCCTCTATTACTAATTCATTATAATGATTATTAACACTAGCACTATCCCCTGCTTTACTAGACATTTCATGATTATAAGCAAGTTCAGCAAGTTTTGTAATTCCTAAATATTTAGAATCACTCTTTAATGAATGAACTTCAATTGCATAATTTGGCATATCATTTGCTTCTTTAAATCCTTGAATCTTTTTCATTCTTTCATAATATCCGTCTAAGAATTCTTTTAAGATAGAATTATACATTTCCATATCTCCAAGTAATTCTAAACCTTTATCTACTTCTATTCCTGCTTGTTTTAATATTTCTACATCATACATACAATTCACCTATCCTATACAAATTATAACATAAAATAATCTATTTATTTAAATATTTTATAATTATCTTTTTTAATTCTTCCTTGTCTATTGGTTTAGCTAAATAATCATTAAATCCTTCAGATAAATACTTTTCTTTCATACCACTTATTGCATTAGCAGTAAGAGCTACTATTGGGATATTAAATGAAGTATTTTCTTTTAATTTATGAAGAGTTTCAACTCCACTCATACCAGGCATCATATCATCCATTAATATTAAATCATAAATATTTCCAGAATTAATTTTATCTAAACATGATGCTCCACTATCTAAAGTTTCAATATTTAAATTATATGATTCAAGTAAGCGTGATGCTACTTTTAAGTTAATCTTATTATCATCAACAATTAATACCTTTTTACCTGAAACATCAACATTTTTTGAAGAATCTACGACTTCTACTTTAGCATCCTCTACTATTTCTTTATGAATTATTCTTTGGTCGATTGCAATTGTAAACTTAGAACCTTTTCCATATACACTTTGAACAACTATTGTTCCTTGCATAAGTTCAATTAGTTTTTTAGTAATTGCAAGACCAAGTCCTGTTCCTTCAATAGTAATATTTTTATCAATATCAAGTCGCTCAAATCGTGAAAACAATTTATTAATATTTTCTTGTTTAATACCTATACCAGAATCTTCAACAGAAATAATAAGTCTACAAATATCATCTTTTACTAAAGAAGTAACTCTAAAATCAATATATCCTTCTTTTGTATATTTAACTGCATTAGTCAAAATATTTAATATAATTTGTTTTACTCTAGTATGATCTCCATATAACACTTTAGGAATAGACTCATCATAGCTAGTTCTAATTTCTAATGGTTTTTCTCCAAGTCTACCTTTAGTTAAAGCAACTAAATTATCATAAATATCTCTAAAGTTATATTCACTATTAACAATTTCAATTTTACCTGATTCTATCTTAGAAATATCTAGAATTCCATTAACTATCTCTAATAAACTATTAGAAGCCATTACTATATCTTTAACTTCTTCACGAGCTTTTTCAGGTAACTCTTCTTCTTGTAGCGCTTCAGAGAAACCTACAATAGCATTTAAAGGTGTTCTAATTTCATGAGACATACTACTTAAGAAATCACTCTTAGCTTGATTAGCCTTATCTGCTTGATCACGAGCTATATTTAATTGTTCAATCATCTTCATATCAGGATTTTCAATAAAGAAATACATCAAAATTGTAATAAAAGTCTCTACTGATGACACTATAATTAATGATGGGTTAGTCTTCTGAACTACAATTTCTAATATTCCACCTATAACAAATATAAATAGTGGTATATACTGTTTTAAGTTTTTGTTCTTATTAATTGCATAATCAAGAACAATACTAAATAAACATATTCCCAAATATATATTTCCAACGATATATGCAAAATCAATTGCTTTACCATATGTATACATTTCAGTTCCATTATAGAAATACTTAACTGGTAAGATAAAACCAATTATCGCAGTAACAACTAAGATAGTAAACAATAATCTTCCTAGTGCCGTACTATGTTTTGTATTCTTACTAATAACATAGTATGAGAATGCAAATGTCCAAGCATTAACATATAATAAGAAAAACTTCGCAAACAAATAAATTAGTTGTTCATCCAATTCATTTTTAATCGAAAGAAATTGAATTATATCGATAATTAGACCAATTATATTTATAACAATTATCCTCTTATATATTTTGTTATCCAAGTTTTCTATCTTATCTTTACTAAAATATATAAGTGTTATTAGTATCATATAAATTAAACTCAATATAATAACGTTTATCACTATACCACCCTACTCTCAATAATATTTTATCATTTATATTATTAAAAGTAAATTAAAAGGAAGTAAAAATTATACTATTTTACTTCCTTAATACTTTAACATCATTAACTTTACTTTTTGGTGAAACCCTTTTATTATTCTTAATTTGATATGCATTTTCTAATCCCATATTTTCGATAGATAGTATATCACGCTTTCCACTGCCAGCTTCTGGAAATGGATGTTCGTCACTAAATTCCCTATATATGATATTTTCTCCTAGTATCTCTCCTAGTTCTTTTTTAATTCTTTCGTTCATAGATAGAATTGTTTTTTTTCTATTACTAATTCTTAATGGAGATAATTCAAAGTTAACTATTGGAATATCCCCAGTCTCTGTATGATAAGGAGTAATAGTACACGATAGTATATTCTTTGTATCTTTCAAGACACTCTTAGAAATCATCGATGGTAATATCATCATTCCATTTTCTAATATAAGTTCACTACCTATTCTATCTTTTTGATGTACATTTCCTGCTTTATCTATGTAACCATAGCAACCACATGACAACCAATCTCTTCCGTTTTCATCTCTTATAATCTTTTTTATAGTATTGGTAATGTCGTTTTTATATCCAACCATATTAGTAGCACTATTTGCTACTAGTATACCAAATTCATTATAATTGCACTCTTTGTATTTTCCTTTTTCAGTTTCTTTAACAGCTGTAACAATACCAAATACAACTGGAGACATACCAGTATCTTTATCACCTGTTAATATATAGTTTTTCTTTGATTTAATAGAATTGAATACATTATAGAAAATACCTCCATGTTCACAGTCACCACCTCCAACAGATAGTGGTGCATGTGGTAATGTTATACCTTTTACAACCACTTCACTACCAGCTTTTGATTTTCTTAGAACTTTATTAATCAATTTTTCTTCACCTGGTGTAACAGCCTCACCAACAGCGAATGTTGCAATTAAGTTTGGAAATAGTATTTTTTTACCATTATCATATTCTTTTATATAATCTTTTGCCATTTGAATCAAATGAGTAGTTGTCATTTCTATCATACTTGGATTATTTAAACGAATAACGTCTAATGCTTTATATCTATCATATTCTGGTTCACAAGCAACAGACCATAGTTTCATTAAACTATCCGAAATACAAGTTACCAAATTGGTATTTGATTCACTATGAATATAACACATACCTCTTTGATATGGTATTCTTGGACTACCTGATATTTCTAGGTCATTAAAAAATCCTGATATTATTAAACTTCTGTTTGAATGAATAATTTGTTTTGGGAAACCTTTTTTAGTTGATCCACTTGTATATGTAATTAAGAATTCAGTATCTAAATTAGCATTTGGATTTGCTTCTACATGAAAATCTTTACCATAATCAATAAATTCATCAAACGTAAATATTGAATCGTCTTGATTTTTATAAATGCTTTTAGCCAAATTGTCATAGTGATAATATCTATCTAAATCAGCTTTATATTCTTCACTCACTGTAGGATCTTCTAATAATGAATCGGCCAAAGAATACAATAACTTATGGTCAAACCCAATTTTTTCTATTGTATCCTTTATATCGCCATATATATCATCAGATGCTATAAACAATTTATTAGTAGTAATATTTAAAATTGACTCTAAATAATCTTTATCTAAGTGTGTACCAAATAAATTTAGTTTTGCCCCTATTTTATTTGCAGCTACCATTGTATAAACTAATTCTGTCATATTTGATATACAACATGGAATCTCATCTCCTGGTTTAATTCCTACTTTAACAAAAGAATTAGCTAACTTATCAGACTTATCAAATAATTCTCTGAATGATATTTTATTTCCTCTATAAAACAACGCAAGAGCATCCATATTTCGATTAGCACGAAGTCTTAATTCTGTATACCATGATGTATCATGGTTAGTATATATATCATCTAATATTTCCATTACCTTTCTACTTTTGGATGACTTTAAAAATCTTCCTGATGGCTTAGTATAATCATATAAACCAAAATCAAATTCATCTCTTAAATCAAAAGCAGGTATTTTTCCTGTTTTCGAAACATCATCAATAAATTGCATTTTCCTCTCCCCTTTTTGTTATTACCAATGTAATATATCCACCAGTAATAAAACTGAGCACATTATACCATATTTTAACAATTTTGTCAATTTTTTTATTATTAGACACTTATATTTTAACACTATAATTGATATCAAGTAATACATATTACACTTTTTTACACAAGTTTTCGTACTCTAAAAATTCACAATTATCTAGTTTGTATTTACTATAATCATTATCATTAGGTTCTCCTTCAAAATAACATCTAGCATATATTCCTACACCAGCATGTGTTACTACTAATATATTTTTATCTTTATATTTAGTTATTTCATCAAAGAAATTATTTATTCTTTTTCTAAAGTCTACAATATTTTCTATATTATATCTTTTCTCATTAGGATTGTTAAAGTCTATTTGTTCTATCTCATATTTTAATTTTCCTTCTAATAATCCATTATTTCTTTCTATTATTCTATCATCTAAAATTAATTCTTTATCTGTTATAATTTTTGCTGTTTGAATCGCTCTTTTTAATGGTGAAGAATATACAATATCAAAATCAATATCTTTTAATTTATCTTTTAAAAGATATGCTTGTTTAATCCCTTCTTCACATAAAGGTATATCTTTTCTTCCCGCAATTCTTTTTTCTTTATTCCAAATAGTTTTTCCATGTCTTACTAATATTATTTTTTTCATAATTCTCCTTATATAAAAAAAGACAAATATATTTTATTTGCCTTTATTTTGTTTTGCTTCTTCAAATTTTTTTGCTAAAACCTTAGCAGGATAACTTCTGTCTTTAGTTAATTGTGAAATACTTTGTCCATTGTGTAAGTTTCTAATTATTTTAGACATAAATTTTGAACAATCTACTACGTGTAACCATTCTTCTTTTTTATAGTCTTCTGGAATATAACTTAAATTAGTAGTATATATTCCATCAAATTTATTATTATCATAGTATTCTTTAAATTTATCTATCCCTTTAGTAAATAATGAATATGTAGCCATTATATAGATATGTGATACTCCTCTTCTATTAAGCTCATCAATAGTATCAAACATAGATCCACCTGATGCTATCATATCATCAACAACTATTGCAGTAACACCTTCTATATTACTACTTCCTGAATAAGAATGCTCAATAATTGGATTTTTACCATCCTTTATAACATTATAATCTCTTCTTTTATAAAAACTTCCTGCATCTTTTGTTACATATTCACTATTAAATGAGTTTAAATAGAAATTCATTCTTCCTGCTGCCCCAAAATCTGGTGCTACAAATATTACATTTTTTAATTCTTCTATATTTGCTTCATTTATAAATTGTTCTAATATTTCATTGGTTGCAAAAAAGTTTCCAAATTCTGTATATGCCATTGCTTGTTGAACACCCTCATCATGAGCATCAAATGTAAGTAATCTTTTTACATTAGGATCTGTATCTAATTCTCTTAAATACTTTGCGCAAGATAATGCTTCTCTTCCAATTCTTCTATGTTGTCTGCCTGCAAATAATAGTGGCATAATAATTGATAGGCTATTTGTATGACATTTACAAGCTCCTATTGTATCGCTAAGTTGTTGTGCTAAATCATTAGGCGATGTATGATTAATAAAACCATGCATTTCATATGATAGTGAATAATTACCAATATCTTGCATAATATATACATCTTGTCCTCTAACTGAATCTAATAATTCTACTTTTCCATGGCCATCATTAAACCATGTTTCTTTAATTGGCAATATAAATGTATCATTTTCATTACCATAGTATTCTCCTAAATACTTGTCTACTTCTGTTCCTAGTTCTAACATACTTTTTAGAACTATAAGTTTTAATTTTCTTCCTTCACATCCCATATACTTCTCTCCCCTAATATGAATTATAGCATATTTTATTTACTCTAACAAAGAAATAAATTATTATTAATTAAAAAGTCAAGTGCAACAAATGAATAATTTATAATATATTCACTTTTTCTTGTAATTTATAAAATTTATTAATAATA
>CACZTK010000022.1 GCA_902784095.1 uncultured Erysipelotrichaceae bacterium
AATAAGATTATTTAATTATAGAGAATTCGTGTTTGGTGGAAGCGATATTAAATACTTATTTATCTACTCCATAGATGGAATTATTCCTGGGTGACCGTTATCAAATTAAGTAAATAAAAAGGATGGTACCGTCTTATGACTCCTTGGTGCTATCCTTTTGTATTTAACTAAAATTATTGTAAAACGATAAATAATTGTTGACAAACAAAAAAACACTACTATACTATTTTCAAAGGAGGCAGATTATGCAAATATTAGGAGATAAGGGATTAGGTAAGTTTATTAGAGTATTATTAATTGTTGGCTTTATTATTTCTATACCTGTAATTATAACTTCACCATTCTTACTTAATCATACAAGAAGTAGAATATATTCTATGGTTATTATTTATCCAAATGGAGTATTATTACTAGGAATAATATATCAATTTATAAAATTATTTAAATCTTTAGAAAATTATAATCCATTTACATATGAAAATGTAAAGATATTAAAGATAACAGGAGTAATATCATTTATAATGAGTGTTTTATGGCTGATTGATTTATTGTTTATGGTATTTATTATGCATAATACTTATGTAAATTATATAATTGTTTTAGTTTTTTTAGGTGTTTTATTCTTTGGAGTAGCAATAGCGTTATATATACTTTCTGAACTTCTTAGACAAGCGACTATTTATAAAGAAGAGAATGATTTAACTATATAGGGGGAGATGTTTTATGATTGTTGTTAATTTAGATGTAATGATGGCTAAAAGAAAAATATCATCACAAGAACTTGCTGAAAAAATTGGAATTACACAAGCTAATTTATCAATTTTAAAAACAAATAAAGGCAAAGCTATTAGATTTTCTACGTTAGAAAAAATATGTGAAGTTTTGAAGTGTAAGCCAGGAGATATTTTAGATTATATAAAGGAGGACAATTAATATGGCAAATTTATTAATACATATATTATTATTAACTATATTGCATTCTATTTTATTTATAAATAATAGTTTAGGATTAAATGTAATTATATTTACATTACCATTATTATTATTTTTATATTATGTTTTAAAATCTAATAAGAAGATAAAAAATAAGAAGGGACTTTTATTTATAATACCAATTATTATATTGTCATCTACTTATTATATATATAATAATATATTTAGAATTTTTAATATTATAATAATTCCTATTTTATATATCTTAATGTATATTTATACAATTAAACCAGATTATAAACTTAGAAGAGTATTATTGGATATAATAATATTATTATGTGAACCATTTGATTGTATAGGAAAACTTTATAATCTTGTTAAGATAAGTATAAGTAAGACACTAAAACTATCAAATGATGTTAAGAAAAAGATAAAATCTATATTAATAGTAATCCCAATAATTATAATTGTATTATTATTACTATCAAGTGCAGATATGATGTTTAGTAAGATTTTTTCTTCATTCTTTAATATTTTTAAAGGAATTTCTTTTGATAGTATTTTTATAAGAATATTTGTTGGTCTAATAGTATTTACATACTTAGGATCACAAATTAATTATATTTTATTTGGATATAAAAAAGATAATGAAGATACACTTGATAAAATTAAAATAGAAGTATTTACAATTAAATTATTATTAACTATTTTAAATATTATTTATATAGTATTTGTAATTATTCAAATTAGATCATTATTATTACATAATGTTTCTAAATCAATTAATTATGCAGAATATGCTAGAAGTGGATTCTTCCAATTAATGTTTATATCATTAATAAATTTAACTATAATATTAGTATCAAAAAATAGTAAAGATAATAATTATAATAAAGTAATGAGTATTATTATGGTATTATTGACATTAATAATAATATCATCGTCTACTTATAGAATGTATTTATATGAATCTGCTTATGGATATACATTATTAAGATTACTTGTCTATGTTACTTTAATAACTGAAGTTATTCTTATTATTCCAACAGTTTTTTATATATTAAATTCAAAAGTAAATATCTTAAAGCATTATATGACTATTATAGTTGTTATTTATACACTTATTAATTTAGTATCTGTTGATAAAGTAATTGCTGAAAGGAACATTAATAGGTATTACAAAACTAATAAATTAGATATTAATTATTTAAAGAATTATTATACTGATAATGTATCTTATTTATATGATTTATATGGGAAACTTGATGATGAAGAAGAAAAGAAGAGTTTAAAAGAATATTTCAAAATAATAAAGAAACAAAATAAGATAGATAATATTTTTGAGTATAATATTTCTAAAGACGAATCAATAAAAATATTAAAAAAGGTGAAAAATTAATAATTTGATATGTGTTTAAGAATGAATTTTAAATTTTGCTTAAGCGAATTGTATAAATTCTTTTTTTTTTTATGTTATTTTTAAGAAATAGTTATTTGTACAAAAAAATTATATGTGTTAAATTCTTTCTGTATATGAAAAGAAAGAAGGAAATTAATGAAAAAAATTAAAAATAAAATGTTTATCAAAATAAAGGATTTAATTAAACAAGGTAGAAATAGAGTTTATAAAAACATAAATACTGAAATGGGTGATTTATATACCAATATCAGTGTTTAATAATTTTATAATAAAAGGAGAAAAATAATATGGAATTAAATGTTGATGATCAAATAATTAATTATATAAAAATAGAAAAAGAAGATTATATTTCAATAACAGATATGCTTAAATCTAAGGATGGAAACTTTTTTGTTACAGATTGGTTAAGAAATAGAAATACAATTGAGTTTTTAGGAATTTGGGAAGAATTACATAATCCTAATTTTAATTATGGCGAATTTGCCATAATTAAAAGTCAAGCTGGTTTAAACAACTATAAATTAAGTGTTAAAGAGTGGGTAGAAAAAACGCATGCTATTGGAATTATATCAAAAGCTGGTAGATATGGAGGAACTTATGCCCATAAAGATATTGCTTTTGAATTTGGAATGTGGATTAGTCCAAAATTTAAATTATTACTCATTAAAGAGTTTGAACGATTAAAGAAAGAAGAACAAAAGCAACTAGGTTGGAATGCTAAACGAGAATTATCTAAAATTAATTACAAGATTCATACTAGTGCAATAAAACATAATTTAATACCAACTAAATTGACTAAAGAACAAATAAATTATGTATATGCTGAAGAAGCAGATGTATTAAATATGGCACTATTTGGAATTACTGCTAAACAGTGGAGAGAAGCTCATCCTAATTTAGATGGAAATATTAGAGATTATGCATCGATAAATGAATTAATATGTTTAGCAAATTTAGAAAATTTGAATTCAGTATTTATTAATGATGAAATAAGTCAACCAATGCGATTAGAGAAATTAAATAAGATAGCAATATCACAAATGAAAATATTAAAGGAAAGTGATGATATCGAAGATAATAAAGACTTAATAACTAATTAATAATGTTATTTGGTAGCTACAAGAGATTTAGATAGACTTTATGAATGTGTTAATGGAACTAAAGATGTGAATAAGGCTGTTAATAGAAATATTGAACGTTTTCTAAGTGATTTTTATTTTCAACTAATACTAGAAGAATATCATGACTTGAAATTCCAATTTGGAACTTCAAATTGGAGTACTCATGGAGGTGCAATGCTTGCAACTATTTTGAGAACAAAGATATATCAATAAACAAGTTTTAAAAAATACTGAGGATATAAAACTATTTAAAGAATTATTATACTGATAATGTATCTTATTTATATGATTTATATGGAAAACTTGCTGATGAAAAAGAAAAGAAGAGTTTAAAAGAATATTTCAAAATAATAAAGAAACAAAATAAGATAGATAATATTTTTGAATATAATATTTCTAAAGACGAATCAATAAAAATATTAAAAAAGGTGAAAAATAAAATGTTTATCAAAATAAAAGATTTAATTAAACAAGGTAGAAATAGAGTTTATAAAAACATAAATACTGAAATGGATGATTTATATACCAATATCAGTGTGTAAATATGGTACAGAAAGGAACTGTAATATGATAGAAGAAAAAATAAGTGAAAATTTTAAAAATGTTGTTAATAGTATAAAAAGTGAAATAAAAACTACACAAATAAATACAATGCAAAATGTCAATAAAAACCTTATTATGATGTATTTTAGAATTGGTAAAATATTAGATAAAAATAGTAAATATGGAAATAGTTTTATAGAAAATATAGCAAATGCTATAAAACTAGAATATCCAAATATTAAAGGTTTTTCATCAAGAAATTTAAAATATATGAAAAAATTTTATATTGAATATAGAGATAATGAAAAAATGCAACAACTTGTTGCACTATTACCTTGGGGACACAATATATTATTAATGGAGAAAATTAAAAACACAAAAATAAGAAAAATTTATGCATATGCAATTATTGATAATGGTTGGAGTAGAAATATATTAGATTTTCAAATAAAATCTAATTATCATAAACGAATAGGAACATCTGTAAACAATTTCAAAACTTCAGTATCAAATGTTGATAGTGACTTAATTAATAATACATTAAAAGACCCTTATATATTTGATTTTATTTCATTGAATAATGATTATAAAGAAATAGATTTAGAAAATAAGATGATAGAAAAAATTAAAAATGTTCTTTTAGAATTTGGAAGAGGTTTCAGTTTTGTTGGTAGTCAATATAAATTGGTAGTTGGTGGTAATGAATATTATATTGATTTATTATTTTATCATTTGAAATTAAAATCTTATATAGTAGTTGAATTAAAGACAACGGAATTTAAACCCGAATATATTGGTAAAATGAATTTTTATTTATCAGCAGTAGATGATTTAATAAAAGATGAGAATGATAATTCTTCAATAGGTTTAATATTATGTAAGAATAAGGATAAGTTTATTGCTCAATATTCTTTGAAAGATATAAATAAGCCAATTGGAATTAGTTCATTTAAACTCAAAGAATACTTGCCTACTGAAGAAGATTTAAATATGTATATTGATTTAGAAAATGAATAATGTCATTTTTTAGTTACAATTAACTCATAAAGACATAGACTAAATATATTTTAATTCTTATGATATAGAAATAAAGGAAGAAAATGAAATGAAAAACATATATGGATGTGATATACTTGTAGTGGTGATATCTATGAATTATTTAACTCTTGTTAATAAATCTAATTTGATAAAAGATTCTTATTTTAAGAACTTAGAATTAGTTGATTATAAAGATATTTTAGAAGAAGATATTAAAGTAGAAAAGAAGACACTAGATGCATATTTAAAGTTAAAAGAGTTTTTAAAAACTAAAAATATTTATATTGAAATGGATTCTAGTTATAGAACAATCGAAGAACAACAACGTATAATTGATAAATTTACTATTAAATATGGAGCTGATTACGTAGAAAAGTATGTTGCACCAATTAGGACTTCTGAACATCATACTGGTCTTGCTGTTGACTTAGCTTTGGTTGTTGATGGTGAAAAAATAATAGAAAATGAAGATTTAATGAATGAGGCTAATGGGAATATATATTTAGAAATACATAAGTATTTAAAAGATTTTGGATTTATTCTTAGATATCCTAAAGGAAAAGAAAAGATAACAGGGTATAATTATGAACCTTGGCATATTAGATATGTAGGATTAGTTCCAGCAACAATTATTTATAATAATAATTTAACTTTAGAAGAATATTTAACTGACTATAGTGGTGTATTAGTAATTAATAAAGAAAAAAATATGACATCTTTTGATGTTGTAAATAAAGTTAGTAAGATTTTGGGTATAAAAAGAATTGGTCATACAGGTACACTCGATCCGTTAGCGGAAGGAGTATTAGTTTTAACTATAGGAAAAGCCACAAAAATATCAGAACTTTTAACATCATATGAGAAAGAGTATGTGGCAACTATTAAAGTAGGAGTATTAACTGATACTTTAGATATTACAGGTAATGTATTAAAAGAAAAAAAGATTTCTAAAGAAATAAATTATAAAGAATTGTGTAATTCATTTGAAAAAAAATATATGCAAGAAGTACCAATATATTCTGCAGTAAAAGTAAATGGAAAAAAACTATATGAATATGCAAGAAATAATATAGATGTAGAATTACCAAAGAAAGAAGTGAATATAAAGAAAATAGAATTACTTGATAGTAATAATGATTCATTTAGTTTTAAATGTTTAGTAAGTAAGGGTACTTATATTAGAAGTTTAATTAGAGATATGGGGCTAAGTATAAATGAATATTTTACTATGACTAGTTTAATAAGGACAAAACAAGGAGACTTTTCTATTAATGATGCATATACTATCAAAGATATAGAAGATAATAAGTTTAAAACTATTAGTATTGATAAAGCTTTAAGTTATCCAATCATTGAGTTAGATGATACTAATTATAAACAAGTTAGTAATGGTGTTATGATAGATAATAGTTTTAACATTGTTGATAAGGTTATATTTAAATATAATAATAGGATAATTGCTATTTATGAAAAAAAAGGTGAATATTTAAAAAGTTTTAGAAATTTTACTTGATTTATTAATTTTTATCTTCTATAATTGTTAATGCAGTAAGGAGAATCATACTATGTTTAGACAGAAAAAAATCCACAAATTTGTAGAAAAGTATGGATGGGAATTAGTAGATAATGATTTTGATAAATTAGAAATATTTTTAAATCAAATTAGTAATTTTACATCTATTATAAGAAGGATAAATAAATTATCAAAAATGGATCAAGAATATGTGGTCTCATCTATAAATAATTGTAATAAATACCATTTTAATGAGGAAGAATTAGAACTAATTTTAAATACTAAACTTAATTATATAAAGAAAAATAGTAAGAAGGGTTTTAAACATATAGATTTTGATCACATTTATTATGCATTTAAACCTAATGCAGAATTTTTTAAATATTATATTATGGAATATCAAGAATCAAAACAAGATTCTAGTAGTAGTATTAATCTTGGTAGTTATTATGATGCTATTAATAAGCATTATAAACAATTTAATAAAGTATTTAAAAGGGTAGTTGAAAGTTCAAATTATGAAGTGTTAAATAAATACATATATGCTTTACCACCTAGATTTCTATGCTCATTTTTTGAAGAAACTAAGGAACAAAGAATATCTATCAATATTCAAAGAAAATTTTTTGATTATATCTCAAATAGTGAAAGAATGTTTGATAAATTATCAATGAGTGATTTTAGGGATATATTAGAGTTTATTTTTAAATGTGATGATCAAGCTAATGAAAGAGATTTATTAGATAAAAAATTACTTATTGTAAAAGAGTTTAAAGATGAATTAAAAAATGATTGGTGTTTTTTAAATGCACTAGGAAATTTAACAGATAATTATATATTAGGTATCTTTAAAGAGGATAGTATTACATATGATATGAATTTTCTTAGTTTATTAAAAGAAGTAGATAATCATACAAAAGGTGTAATTTCTGATTTTATTAGAAATGTTAATTCACACTATAATGATGATTATTATAAAATACTAAATTCTGATTTATTTACTAGACTAGGTGATAGTACTATAGAATTAATCTTAAAAGAAATAGAGAAAGTAAAGGATGAAGAGACAGACTATAGAATAGAAATAATAAATTGTATTATGAGTTGTGCTATTTTAGATGATGAAAATGTTATTAAGAAAGCATTGGAGTTTATTGAAGAAGATAATGATATAAAATTGATTAGTACAAAGATAACTTGCATAAAGAATATAATTCCACATATGTATAATGAAGAAGTATCATATGAAGGATATATAAGATATTTGGACTTATTAAATGATCATCTAGAAGGAAAAACTATTGAGGAAAAAATAGATATTTTAGAAACTAAAGCTAATTTTATTGAAAAAAGAAAAGTTTATAAGAATGTGGATAAAATAAGTAAAAAGGCTATGAGACTATTAAATGATGAAGAAAATAGAAATAAAGATATTTATAGTTTTATTAGTAATACTTCGTCAAATTATAATAATAGTGTAGTAGAAAAAATAGTAGATGGACTATCTAATTTAAGAAATAATAAAGATAAAGAAGCATTTATAAATTTTGTAGTTGATGAGTTTTTTGTGTTAAGCAATAAGAAACGACAGGAAACATTGTTAGAACTTTTCGATGATAAAAAAGTGGCTGTAGATTTTTCTGAAAATAAAGAAGAAACAATCTCAGTATCTCCATATGTACATAGTATTGTAAATAATAGTGATAGGCCTATGGAATTTGTAAATAAAGATACAGGTTTAAAAATATTTGTAAAAACAGCTAAAAAAGACTAGACAAAATCATAAAAATTTAGTATATTAATTGTGCTACTTGTTCTCAGTTTAAAGAATTTCCGACTTTTTACTTGGAACATGTGAATTATAAGGAAAGGAAGTGTTAATATGGCATTAACAAAAGAAGAAAAAGCTAAGATTGTTAAAGATTTTGCAAGAAGTGAAAAAGATACAGGTTCAGCAGAAGTTCAAATCGCAATTCTTACAAAAGAAATTAATGATTTAACAGAACATTTAAAAGAACATATTCATGATTATCATTCAAGAAGAGGACTTTTAAAGAAAGTTGGACAACGTCGTAGCTTATTACAATATTTAGCAAAGAAAGATATTACTAAATATCGTGAAGTAATACAAAAATTAGGATTAAGAAAGTAGACCCATTTTTTAGGTGTCTCTTTTTATTTATAAGAAGTAAAAAAAGAAAAGAGGTAGTAGTATGAAAAAAAGAAAATTTGAATTAGACTTCTATGGAAGAAAATTAATAGTTGAACATGGAGAACTTGCTAAACAAGCAGATGGTGCTGTACTTGTTAGATATAATGATACAGTTATTTTAACTGCAACAGTAGTTTCTAAAAATGTTAATTTACTTTCTGATTTTTTTCCACTAACAGTTAATTATCAAGAAAAACTATATTCTGTTGGAAAAATACCAGGAGGGTTTATTAAACGTGAAGGTAGACCAAGTGAAGCAGCAACTTTAGCAGCACGTATGATAGATCGCCCAATGAGACCATTATTCCCAGAAGGATTCAAAAATGAAGTGCAAATAATTTCAACAGTTCTATCTGTCGATCAAGAATGTTCACCTGAACTTAGTGCAATGTTTGGATCATCTTTAGCAGTATCAATTTCTAAAATTCCATTTAATGGGCCAATTGCAGGAGTTAAAGTAGGATGTGTTGATGGTGAATTTGTTATTAACCCAACACCAGAACAATTAGAAAAATCAGTTTTAGATTTAACAGTAGCAGGTACTAAAGATGCTATTAACATGGTTGAATCTAGTGCTAAAGAAGTAGATGAAGCTACAATGCTTAAAGCATTAATGTTTGGTCATGAAGCAATCAAAAAATTAGTAGCATTCCAAGAAGAAATCATTTCTGAAATCGGCGAAGAAAAAATGGAATATGAAACATTAGAAATTACTAATGAATTAAGAGAAGAAGTAAGAAGTCTAGTCGAAGAAAAAATAGATAAAGCTTTAAGAATTAAAGATAAACTAAAGAAATATCAAACTCTTGATGATCTAAAAGAAGAACTTGTTACTAAGTATATGTTAGAAAATCAAGAAACTATGAAAGATGATGAATTAAAAGAATTAGAAGTTAAATTATGCAATATCTTTAGTGAAATAGAGTACCAATTATTTAGAAACATAGTTGTTAAAGAACATATTCGTGCAGATGGAAGAAAGATGGATGAAATTAGACCATTATCAACAGATATAGATTTATTACCAAGAACACATGGTTCTGCATTATTCACTAGAGGTGAAACACAAAGTTTATCTGTAACAACATTAGGAGCACTTGGTGAGCATCAAATTTTAGATGGACTTGGATTAGAAGATCAAAAAAGATTTATGTTACATTATAATTTTCCTCAATTCTCAGTTGGTGAAACAGGTAGATATGGTGCTCCAGGACGTCGTGAAATTGGACATGGTGCACTTGGTGAAAAAGCATTACTTCAAGTTATTCCATCAGAAGAAGAATTCCCATATACAATTAGAGTTGTTTCAGAAATACTTGAGTCAAATGGATCTTCATCACAAGCTTCAATTTGTGCAGGATGTATGTCACTTATGGCAGCAGGTGTACCAATTAAAGCTCCAGTAGCAGGCATTGCAATGGGATTAATTACATCAGATGATGACTATACAATTTTAACAGATATCCAAGGTATGGAAGATCACTTAGGTGATATGGACTTCAAAGTAGCTGGTACTAAAAAAGGTATTTGTGCTTTACAAATGGATATTAAAATTTCTGGTATAACTGAAGAAATATTAGAAAAAGCATTAAAACAAGCAAAGAAAGCTCGTTTAGAAATATTAGATGTAATTGCTAAAGAAATAAAAGAACCTCGTAAAGAAGTTTCTAAATATGCACCTAAGACAGAAATATTTACAATTAATCCATCTAAGATAAAAGAAGTAATCGGTCGTGGTGGAGAAATGATTACTAAAATTATCTGTGAAGCATCAAATGTTACAGATGTTAATAATATAAATGCAGTTAAGGTTGATTTAGAAGATGATGGTAGAGTAGTTATTTATCATACAGATAAAGAAGTAATTGAAAAAACTAAAGAAATGATTTTAAATGTAGTAAGAGATGTTGAAGTTGGACAAATTTATCAAGCAACAGTAGTTCAAATAGAAGATTTTGGATGTTTTGTTCAAATTTGGCCTGGATGTGAAGGACTTGTACACATCTCACAACTTTCAAACGAAAGAGTAGATAAAGTCGAAGACATTGTAAAAGTTGGAGATGAAATAGTAGTAAAAGCTATGGGACCAGATAAGAAAGGAAGACAAAACTTCTCAAGAAAAGAAGCTATCTCTAAACCTAAAAAGAAAAAGTAAAAAAGTGTAAAGTGATATATAAATAATTTATATATTGCTTTTTTTGTGTTAAAATAAAATAGAAAGTAGGCGTTTTTATGAAGATGAAGAGAATATTTAAAAAATATAACTTTATTATATTAGGAATAGCTGCATTACTAGTTTTAGTAATAGGGTCAAGCTTTGCTATATTTAATATTGGTGTATATGGTACAGCTAATAAAATTACAGTAGGTAGATTAATTTTAAATTTGGATGAAACAGCATCTAATGGAATTAGTATAAATCCTGCTTATCCTCTTACAGATACTGAAGGTTTAGCAACTCAAAAATATATTTTTACATTAGAAAATACAGGAGATATTCCTGCAGATTTTACAATGTATCTAGATGATATAACAACAGCTCAAAAGAAAATGCCATATCAAATTATTAGATTTAATTTAAAAAAACAAGTATATGATTCTAATGGTGCTTTAAAGGCAACACAACCATCAGATAGAATGGATTATCTTTCAAATACTATTGTAAGTAGCCAAATGGTTTTTGATGGTGGAACATTACAAGCAGGTGAAAAGAATACATATACTTTAAATATTTGGATGGATTATAATGCTGGTAATGAATATCAAGGATCATCATTCAAAGGAAAAATTAGAATCGAAGGTGTACAACAATTTACAAAAATATCTAATGCATATAAGTATGAAGATACAGATGCATCAAAATTATGTATTACAGGAAATGAATCAACATGTGTTCAAACAGATTGTTATACTACAGGTAAGACATGTAGTGCTGGTGATATTATTGATTATATGGTAAATGGAACAGAAAGAATTAGATTCCATGTGTTATTTGATAATGGTACAACAATTACAATGCAATCACAAGAAAACACAGTAGATAATTCAGTATGGGCTTCAACAGGATCAAATGAAACAGGACCTGTATCAGCACTTGCATTTTTAGATGATGAAACTAAAAGTTGGACTAGTGTAAATGATCTTAGTTATACTCTAGGAACAACAACATTTAAGACAAATGCATTTACAGGATGTAGTGTAAGTGGATGTACTACTAATACTTATACAATGCCAAGTCGTGTTACTAAAGCTAGAATGATAACAGTACAAGAAGCAAACTTACTTGGATGTAATGGTACAAAACCTTCATGTCCAGCATGGATGTATAATGATTTGGATAGTACAACAAATGAATCATATTGGACTATGTCTGCAGCATCAGCAACAGGAATAGATGCTATGAACATCGACTATAACAATGGTCTAAATATATATAATGTAACTAATACATCAGCAGGAATTCGTGCAGTAGTAGAAATTAATAAGTAATAAAAAAATGATTATAATAATCATTTTTTTTATTTTAAAATTATATAATCTAATAGGTGATAATTTCTATGAAAGAAAAACTAACCAAAATTATTATGGTTACACTATTAGGTATATTTAGTTTTTATTATACAGATAAGGTAATTGATTTTATTAGAAATACAGATCCAATTATGAAAAAAATAAAATTAGAGGGTGATAATTATAAAATAAATGCAACTAATGCTAAAATTAATGGTAATAAAATAATACCAGGAATCAATGGTAAAGAAGTTGATTATGATACAAGTTATCAAAAAATGAAAAAATATGGAACATATAATGAAAGTCTAACAGTATTTAAAGATATTACTCCAACTATATCGATTGAAGATTACTATGATAAATATATATCTGAAGGAAATGGTATTAGAAATGATGTTAGCCTAGTTTTTTCAATAAAGAATAATGATGATGCTACAGAAATACTAAATATTTTAAATGATTATAATGCTAAGGCAACTTTTTTTATAGATGGATTATGGTTAGAAAACAATAAAGATATGGCAACTACAATATATTCTTATGGACATGAATTAGAAATACTAAGTTATGATAATAAATATGATGAATTATACTTTAGTAGTAGTTTGAATAATCTAAATGGAATTACAAGAATAAAGCCAAAATATTGTTTTGCTAAATATGATAGTAAAGAGGTATTAGAATTATGTTCTAAATTACAATTACATACTATAATACCAACTATAAATACAGGTAATTTTCCATATAGTGATATTAAGAAAAAACTTTCTAAAGGTTCAATTATCTCATTTGATATAAACTCATCTACTAAAATTGAATTACCTACAATTATAAAGTATTTAAAACAAAAGGGATATACATTATCATTACTTGATAATCTACTAAGTGAAGCTATGGATGATAAATAAAGTCTTTATTAAAAAGTAAATATATAGTATAATCTTTCTAGGAGATGAGAAAATGGATTTAGTAAATGAATTAAAAGAAGATATGATAACAGCAATGAAAGAAAAGGATAAAGATAGATTGACTGTTATTAGAATGGTTAAAGCTGCTCTTGATAAAGAAAGAATTGATAAGAAAGTAGAAGTAAATGATGAATTATTAATTGATGTAGTTAATAAACAAATTAAAATGAGAAATGATTCAATAGAAGAATTCAAAAAAGCTAATCGTAATGATTTAGTAGAAGATGTAGAAAAAGAACTTGAAGTATTAAAAAAATACTTACCTCCTCAATTAGAACTTGAAGAAGTAGAAAATATTATTGAAGAAGCTATTAAGGAAGTAGATGCAACATCAATGAAACAAATGGGTGCTGTAATGC
Source organism: uncultured Erysipelotrichaceae bacterium (assembly GCA_902784095.1). Classification (GTDB taxonomy): domain Bacteria; phylum Bacillota_I; class Bacilli_A; order RF39; family UBA660; genus UMGS995. Next base: position 13,621 of record CACZTK010000022.1, read on the forward strand.
AAATTGTTAATCCTAAAGTAAAAGGAAAATTCGATATGAAGAAAGTTAGCGAAATAATTAAGTCTAGATTAAGTTAATCTAGATTTTTTATTTTATTTTTTCATAGTAAAACATATTATTTATTAGGTGAATAATATGCTTAATAAGATTAAAGACTATATAAATGATAAAGAATTTAGAATGAATGTATTTATAGATAGAATTAGTATAATAAACTATTCTAAGATAATATCATTAGAAGATAGTTATATATCATTTCTTACTAATAAAGGAAAAGTAGTAATAAAGGGTAATAACCTTACATTAAATAAATTATTGGATGATGAAATACTAATAAGTGGTGTTGTATCTAATATCGAGGTTGATTTCAATGCACAATAAATATAGGTTAGAAGTAGTAGGAAAAAATGTTAAAAGATATTTAGAATTATTAATAGATAATAATATTATGTTATATAGTATTAAAATAAATAAGAATAAACTTACTATATTAGTAGATGATAATGGGTATAATGATATTTTAAAAATAAAAAGTAGTTACAAAATAAAAATAGTTGATATATATGGTCCTAAAAAAGTAAAAAATATTATAAAAAAGTATAATATATTTTTTATTAGTATAATAATTGGATTATTACTTATTTATGTTCTATCAAATATTATATTTGATATTAAAATAGAGCATTCTAAGAGTGAAATAAGAGAAATGATTCTAAATGACTTAAGAATGTATGGTATAGAAAAATATCATTTTAAAGTTAATTATAATAAGAAAGAAGAAATAATAAATAAAATTTTAGAAAAAGAAAGGGATAGAATTGAATGGTTAGAAATAGAAAATATAGGAACTAAGTATATTGTGAGTGTTGAAGAAAGAATTAAAAACGATATAAAAGAAGATAATAAGACTCAACATATAATTGCTAAAAAGAATGCTAGAATACTAGAGATAAAAGCAGAGAGTGGAGATATTGTTGTTAAGAAAAATGATTTTGTAAATAAAGGTGATATTTTAATTAGTGGTTTTATTACTAAAGATGAAACAATTAAGAAAAAAGTAAAAGCTATAGGAACAGTCTATGGAGAAGTATGGTATCAAGTAGATATTAGTGTACCTAAAACTTATAGAGAAATAAAGTATACTAATAAACAAAAGAAAAGAATAGAAATACAATTTCTAAATAATAAATTCCTATTATTTGATTTTAAACCATATAAATCATATGAAAATAGAAGAAAAACCTTATTAAAAAATAAATTATTACCAATAAGAATTAGTTATTGTAAAGTATTAGAAACTAAAATAATAGAAAAAAGATATACTAATGATAATAAAATACTTGAAGTAGGAGAAGAAAAACTAAAAACCAAATTAGGTGTAAATGATTCTATTATTTCCAAAAAAATTTTGAAAAAGAAAGAGAAAAATAGTAAAATAGAAGTAGAAATGTTTTTTAAAGTAAAAGAAGATATAACAGATACACTAAATATAGATAATATAGACATAGAAAAGATAGGTGATAAGAATGGAGCAAATGACTAAGTCAATTCAAGGCGTTATAGATATAGCTTGGCCAATGGTATTTATATCAATTGTTATAGCGGTTTCTCTTAGACTTACATATTTAATTAAGAAAAGAGAACACTTTGCTTTATACAAGGAATTATTAATGTTATCATTTCTTATTTATGTACTATGCTTATTCCAAATCGTGACTTTCCAAGATGATGCATCATGGAGTAGTAACAATTTTATACCTTTTAGAGAAATGTTTAGATATGAATTTGGTAGTAGATTATTCATAAAAAATGTATTAGGTAATATAACTTTATTTTTACCATTTGGATTATTTACTAGTTATTATTTGGATATTAAGAAACCACCACTCATTATATTTTTAACTTTGGTAGCATCACTATCTATAGAAATAGTTCAAATGATGATAGGCAGAGTATTTGATATAGATGATATTATTCTCAATTTAATTGGTGGAGTAATAGGATTCTATTTAATGACTATTTTAAGAAGAATAGGAGACTTTTTACCTAAATTTATGAAAAGTGAAGTGTTTTTAAATATAATATCTGCTATAATATTAGTTGGAGTACTTGTTCTTATATAGGGAGGGTTTATGAATAACGTAGAAATTTTTAATAATACTAAAGAAGAAATAGAAGAATTAGAAACAGTTAAAGAAGTATTAGAACATGCTATAAAAAAAGAAAAATTAGATAAAGTAGAATTTAATGTCATAATAGTTGATAATAATTATATACACGAATTAAATAAAAACTATCGCAGTATTGATAGAGAAACAGATGTAATAACGTTTGCATTAGAAGATGATGATAAAGTAGTAAATGGAAGTGATACAAGAGTACTAGGTGATATCTATATATCAATTGATAAAGCAAAGGCTCAAGCAGAAGAATATGGACATTCATTTTTACGAGAAATTTGTTTTTTAGCAGTACATGGTTTTTATCATTTACTTGGATATGATCATCAAACTAAAGAAGAAGAAGTAGTAATGTTTGGAAAACAAGAGGAGGTATTAAGTGAATGTGGAATCAAAAGAGAAAATAGTTGATAAAAAAAGACTAAGAAATAGTTTTAAATATGCTTTTACAGGTATTAAAACTGCATATAAAGATGAACAAAACTTAAGGGTTCATACAATTGCTGCTATATTAGTATTAGTGTTTTCTTATATTTTAAAATTATCAGTGTTTGAATTTTCAATTTGTTTAATACTAATAGGATTAGTTTTAATGGCAGAGTTTTTTAATACAGCAATAGAAAATATGGTAGATATGATTACAGTAGAAGAAAATCCATATGCAAAAAAAGCAAAAGATGTAGCGGCAGCAGGTGTGCTTGTATTTGTATTTTTTTCATCAATTATTGGTTTAATAATCTTTTTACCAAAAATAATTGAATTAGTTAAAAGTTTTATGTAGGAGTGATAGTAATGATAGAAAAATTAATTAATTTACAGAAGAATAGTTATAGTCCATACTCTAATTATAAAGTAAGTGCAATAGTAGTTATGAAAGATGGTAAAGAGTTTGATGGAGTTAACGTGGAAAATGCAAGTTATGGTGCAGCAATATGTGCAGAACGCAGTGCTATTGTATCAGCTATAAGTAACGGATATACAAAGGGAGATTTTGAAGAATTACATGTTATGGTTGGAAGTGGGGAAATAGGAATGCCTTGTTTTTTATGTCGTCAAGTAATATCTGAATTATTTGATAAAGATAAAAAAGTATATGCATATTCTACAAATGGAGATGTAGAAGTACATACAGTAGAAGAACTATGTCCTTATCCATTTGGAAGTGATGATTTAATATGAAATGTGGATTTGTTAGTTTAGTAGGTAGACCAAACGTAGGTAAGTCAACTCTTCTTAATAGTATTTTAGGAATGAAACTTGCTATCACATCAGATAAAGCAGGAACAACTAGAAATATAATTAATGGAATTTATAATGATAGTGATTCTCAAATTATCTTTGTAGATACTCCTGGTATTCATAAACCAACTCATAAGTTAGGAAATCTTTTAAATAAAAAAGCTTATAATAATACTGAAGGAGTAGATGTAATCTTATTTTTAATTGATATTTCTAAAGGATTTGGTAAAGGTGATGAATTTATTCTAAATAGAATAAAAGATAAAGATGTACCAATAATATTACTTCTAGATAAAATAGATAAAATTAAAGATAAATCAGTTCTTTTAGAAAGTATAAATAAAATAAAAGATTTATATGATTTTGCAGAAATAATACCTATATCTGCTATGAATGGTTCAAATAAAGAAGAATTAATAAAAACAATTAAAAAATACTTAGATGAACAATATAGAATTTATGATGAAGAAGAATTAACTAATGTTTCAACTAGATTTATCATGGGAGAGTTAGTACGTGAAAAAGTATTAGAACTTACTCATGATGAAATTCCACACTCTGTTACTTGTTATGTTGAAAATTATGAAGAAGATGAGGAAATTGTTCATATTCAAGTATTAGTAGTTGTAGATAGAGATAACCTAAAGAAAATAATCATTGGAAAAAGAGGATCTATGTTAAAACAAATAGGAACTTTAGCAAGAAAAGATATGGAAGAGTTCTTGGGTAAAAAAGTTTTCTTAGAAACATATGTTAAGACATTAAAAAATTGGAGAGATAAAGAAAAGTATTTTGATGAATTAGGTTTAGAAGAAGATGAATAAAAAACAATTCAAATTACCAATATATAAATAGAGGTGATTTGATGGAAAAAGTTATTTGGGATTTATTTAAAAAGACAGGAGATATTAAATATTATCTCCTTTTAAAGAATATTGATAAAAAAGATAGAAAAAATGTTCGATTTTAATAATAAAAGTTGTATAATATAAGTAGTTAATAAATCATGGTAAGGGGGAATAATATGAATGAAAAGTTAGCTACTATTACAAATTTGTTTGATGGAAAAGAAGTTAGAAGTATTTGGGATAGTGAAAAGGAAGATTATTATTTTAGTGTTGTGGATGTAATCAGTGTTTTGGCAGAACCAACAAATCCTAGAGATTATTGGTATCAATTGAAAAAGCGTCTGTCTGATGAAGAAAAATCTGAAGTGTCGACAAAATGTCGACACTTGAAAATGAAAGCCAAAGATGGAAAGATGAGACAAACAGATACACTTGATACTGAAGGTGTTTTTAGGTTAATAGAATCTATTCCATCTCCAAAAGCAGAACCATTTAAATTGTGGTTAGCAAAATTAGGTCGTGAAAAAGTAGATGAAGTATTTGATCCATCTAAAGGAATTGATCAAATGATAGACTTTTATCTAAAAAAAGGATATTCATTAGAGTGGATAGAAGAAAGAATAAAAGCAATTATTAATCGTAAGAAATTAACTAATACATGGAAAGAAAATGGTATCCATGAAGGTGTAGAATATGCAATTTTAACAAATGATATATATAAAGAATGGTCAGGTATGACTGCAAGTGAATATAAATCATATAAAGGTATCAGAAAAGAAAATTTAAGAGATAATATGACTGATATAGAAGTAGCAATAACAAGTATTGGTGAACTAGCAACAAGAGAAATAGCAAAAAATGAAAAACCATTAGGCCTTGATGAAAATAGAAAGGCCGCAAGACGTGGTGGTGGAGTTGCTAGAAGGACAAAAGATTTTTTTGAAACAGAAACAGGTAGTAAAGTGATTTCAAAAGAAAATACATTAAATTATCAGTATATTGATAATTTAAAATTAATAGATGAGAAGTGATTAAATGAAAATACAAGAAGTAGAAGGAATTATTTTAAGTGAAACTAATTATAGTGAATCTAGTAAGATATTAAATGTATTAACTAAAGAATATGGTCTTATAGGTATTATGTCTAAAGGTAGTCGTAATTTAAAAAGTAAACTGAGAGGAGTTAGTCGTAAACTTATATATGGTACCTTTCATATTTATTATAAAGAAAATGGACTATCTACATTAATTGGAGTTGATGTAAAAAACTCATTTAATGAAATTTTAAAAGATTTAGAAAAGATATCATATGCATCGTATATTATAGATTTAGTATTACAAGTAGTAAAACAAAATGATGATAATGAAATTTATGAATTATTAGTTTCTACTTTATTAAAAATAGAAGAAGGTTTATCACCACTAGCATTAACTAATATCTTAGAATTAAAACTATTAGATTATTTAGGAGTAAGTCCAATTATAGATAGTTGCAGTATATGTGGTTCTACTACTGACATTATTACTTTATCATCTGATAAAGGTGGATATGTTTGTAGAAATTGTTATACTGATGAAGGAATTGTTTCTGAAAAAGTAATAAAATTAATTAGAATGTTTTATTATGTTGATATAAAAAATATTACAAAGCTTGATATATCTACAGAAAATATTAAAGAAATAAATAGATTTTTAGATGATTACTATGATAGATATACTGGTATATATTTAAAAAGTAAAAGTTTTTTAAAAAAGATTAATCAGTTAGAAGGAATTAACTAATTTTGACAAAATCTCCATTTTATGGTATAATATGCAGACATAAATGGGGGTATTATATGTTAAAACTAATTAAGAATATTTTTAAGAAAAAAGAAAATAATAATTACTATGTTTATATTATTGGAAAAAAAGATATTGTTCATCTTGACTAATAATTAAAATAGTGTATTATATAAGTATAAGTGCGATGACCAAGTGTGGAAGCTTGAACAGCAGTATATTTTAAAGGGATTCTTCTAGAATAAGTAAGGTGGAACCGCGGGTATGCTCGTCCTTACATTATTTTAGAAGTTTTTTATTTTTAAGGAGGAATATTATATGGAAAAATTGACAATGGAAAAGTTAGTAAACTATTGTAAACAATATGGATTTATATTCCAAGGAAGTGAAATTTATGATGGACTTGCAAATACTTGGGATTATGGTCCATTAGGAGTAGAATTTAAAAATAATGTTAAAAAGGCTTGGTGGAAAAGATTTATTGAAGAAAGTAAGAATAGTTATGGATTAGATGCTGCAATTCTTATGAATCCAGAAGTATGGGTAGCAAGTGGGCATGTATCAAGTTTTTCAGATCCTTTAGTAGATTGTAAAAGTTGTAAATCACGACATCGTGCAGATAAACTAATAGAAGAATTTACAGATGGAAAAGAAACAGGTGACGGATGGAGTAATGAAGAATTAGAAAGATTTATTTCTGATAATAAGATAGTATGTCCAAAATGTGGTAAAGCAGATTTTACTAAAATAAGACAATTTAATCTTTTATTTGAAACTCATATGGGTGTTACTGATGATACAAAAAATAAAGTTTATTTAAGAGGAGAAACTGCTCAAGGTATATTTGTTAATTTCTTAAATGTTCAAAGAACAATGAGAGCAAAAGTACCTTTTGGTATAGGACAAATAGGAAAAGCCTTTAGAAATGAGATAACTCCAGGTAACTTTACATTTAGAACTAGAGAATTTGAACAAATGGAATATGAGTTTTTCTGTAAACCAGGAGAAGATTTAGAATGGTTTGAATACTATCAAGATTTTTGTATGAAGTTTTTAAAAGATTTAGGAATTAAAGATGAAAACTTAAGACTTAGAAAACATAAACCAGAAGAATTATCATTCTATAGTAAAGCAACTACTGATATAGAATATAAATATCCTATGGGATGGGGAGAACTATGGGGAATTGCTGATAGAACAGATTATGATTTA